>NZ_JBGCBY010000013.1:0-233645 GCF_041262165.1 Streptacidiphilus sp. MAP12-16 | reverse complement strand
TCTACGGCGATCGCGTCACCCAGCAGTAAGAGCCACCAAACAGCACGACAGCAACCACCGCACCAGCCATACACAAAGAAAAAGACAGACCCGCCCGACCTCGTGGGGAGGCCGGGCGCTGTGTTGCTGGTGGTGGGTTGTCAGCTGTTGGAGGCGGTGATGTTGACGAGCCCGCTGTCGCCGCCGGCGACGTGGAAGACGCTGGACCAGGTGCCCTTGCCGTAGTCGGCGTCCACGTTGTAGGCGGTGTTGTCGGAGCCGATCATGAACAGGTGCAGGACGCTGCCGGTGACGGTGGAGGTGATGTCCTTCAGGCCGGAGGCGTTGCCGGGGACGCCGACGATGGCGGTCCAGGTGCTGGCGCTGTAGTCGGCGTCGAGGTTGTAGGCGTAGCTGTTGGAGCCGACGTAGAAGAGGTGGACGGTGTTGCCGACGGTGGAGGCGGTGATGGACTGGGCGCCGGTGGCGCCTCCGGGGACGGTCATCACGCCGGTCCAGGTGCTGGCGTTGTAGTCGACGTCCTGGTTGTAGAGCTTGGTGTCGGAGCCGATCATGAACAGGCGGACGGTGTTGCCGGTCGCGGCGGCGGCCAGGCCCTTGATGCCGGCGGCGCCGCCGGGGATCTGCTTCCAGGCCGACCAGGTTCCGGCGGTGTAGTTTGCGTCCGCGTTGTAGACGTAGCCGTTGGAGCCGACGGCGAAGAGGCGGACGGTGTTGCCGGTGGCGGCGGCGGTCAGGCTGGTCATGCCGCTGGGGCTGCCCGGGACGGTGTGCCAGCTGGACCAGGTGCCGGCACTGTAGTTGGCGTCCGCGTTGACGATGGTGCCGCCTGAGCCGATCGCGAAGAGGCGGGTCATGTCGCCGGTGGAGGCGGTTGTGATCATCGAGATGCCGGACGCGCCGGTGACGGTCTTCCAGCTGGACCAGGTGCCGGCGCTGTAGTCGGCGTCGGCGTTGGTGATGGTGCCGCTGGAGGTGACGCCGAACAGGTGGGCGGTGTTCTGGCTTGTGACGGTCGCACTGACCTGCTTGTAGTGCAGGAAGTTGTAGGCGCCGACCGGCCATCCGGCGATGGTGGCGTTGTTGAAGTTGCCGACGTACTCGTTGGTCAGGACGCTCGGGTTGGACTCGGCGTAGTAGTAGAAGCTGCCGGCCGACTTGTCCTTCCAGCCCGCGAAGAGGATGACGTGTTCGGTGTCGTAGTCGAGGGCGTCGCCGGGCTGGAGCTGGGACTGGGTGATGTGCGTGGTGATCGCGGAGTCGTCGAGGGTCCAGGTGGTGCGGCTGTAGGGGAGGTTCCAGGCCATGGACACGAAGCCGGAGCAGTCCTCGCGGTAGGTGCCGTTGGCGTCGCTGTGGGAGGCACCCTGGTTGTACGGGACGCCCTCGTTCACCCAGGACTGGGCGCGGGCCATGATCTGGTTGACGGTGATGCCGCCGCCCTTGGTGTTGCTGACGAAGTTGGGGGTCATGCTGTTGCTGGACAGGCTTGTGTTGTTGGTGACCGAGGAGCTGGTGTCGGTGGCGACCTGGGTGGCGGTGGCTGTCTCCGGGTTGCTGATGTCGGTGGTGAAAGTCCCGTCGGTGCCGACCAGCGGGGTGCCGGTGGTGGCGTAGACCGGGGTGTCGGTGTTCGTTCCGGCCTGGTCGGCGGCGAAGGAGTTGGTGGCGGCGTTCAGGCCGAGTCCGGCGGCGGCGGCGACGGCGACTGCGACTGCGACGAAGGAACGGGCGCGCTTGGACGTGGTCATGACAGTTTCTCCTGTGCAAGTCTGCGGAATGTGGGTGTTTCACGGCCGTGGCCGTCGCTGGTGACGGCTGTCCTGCAGGAACAGCCGACCGTGGAGCGGCCTGGGATGTGCGGGCGGTGCAGGGGGTGCGCCGTGTCGGCGCCAGGCAGCCGGGCTGTGGATGAGAACCCGTCACAGTCCCCGCATTCGGGGGCAGTGGGCTCGATTGGACGGCTGTCCTGCAGGAACAGCGGTCGTCAAACTACGCAGCGCTGGGTCAGGTGGCGCGTCGGGTGCCGTGCGCCTGGGAGGACGCGGGCGCCGGGGGTGGGGGAAGGTAGCGGCGCTGCAGGAGGGGTGAGGCGAGATGACTGCGGTAGACGAGTGCGGCGGCTCGCCGCTGTGCGCCGTCGGGGTCGGGGTCGTCGGGGGTCCGCAGGAACAGGAGCAGGTCGATCCGGTCCGGTTCAGGGCGGCCGCTGGCGTGTTCGAGGCGGTCGTCGGGCGTGGCGTGTGCCCATAGGGCGTCGATGACCTCGGCGACCTCGCCCACGGGGGCCTGATCCACTGCGGGGCGGCGGTCCAGGCTGGTGTAGACGATGTCCAAGGCGCTCAGCCCCAGGTGAGGTTGTCCGGGGTGACCGTGGCACCGGCGACGGGGGCGGGGGCAGAGGCGGCGGCGGCCTGGGTGGCGGGGGCGGCGACGGCGGTGACGGGCAGCAGGATGACGGTGCCGACGGCGAGGGTGGCGACCGCGGCGGCCTGGGCGAGACGGGTGCGGATCATGGCAGTGGTCCTTTGCTGGAGAAGAGACGGGTGTCCATCTCCGGATCTCGCGTCCCGCGGTGACGCTTCGTCCGGCTGCCGTTCGGGCTGTTCCCTGCTGGCAATGAATAGCTTCGTCGCAGATCAACGCCCCCGGAAGGGCTTCCCGGTGTCTCCAAAGGGCCAGTCACGATCAGGACATAATGTCATGCCCCTGCCATGTCTGCTAGGTGATCGAAAGTCCGTTTCAGTGGCGGAACACATCAGCGCAATCGCCCCAGTAGCCGCCAAGCGGAATCCCCGCTCATATGCCCTGACCTGCAGCGAAGCCCCACAGAACCGATCTTGAAGTGGGCCGGTGCGGCTGCGATCATGAGCCCGCCGGTGCCGCTCGGGGGCGGTGCCACAATCGGAGGATGCGCCGCGATGCTGGAAACACTGGGGCTGACCGCAGCGGCCGGGGCGGTCTATCAGGCCCTGCTCGACCACCCCGGCCACGGCGTCGACGAGCTCGCACCTAGCTGCGGCCTGACGCCCGGCCAGGTCCACGACTGCCTGGACGAACTCGCCCAGTTGATGCTGGTGCGCGCCTCCAGCGAACACCCCGGGCAGATGCGCGCGGTCACCCCCGAGATCGGCCTGGCGGACATGCTGGCTCGCCAGGAAGCCGACCTGGCGGCCCGCCAGGCCCAGCTCGCAGCCTCCCGTGCCGCAGTCACCCGCCTCGTGGCCGACCGCGCCGACACCCGCGCCACCCACGGCGAACGCCTCCTCGGCATGGACGCCATCCAGACCCGCCTTGACCTCCTCGGCCGCAGCGCCACCACCGAGGTTCTCGGCGTCCACCCCGGCGCCAGCCAGCGCCCCGAGGACCTCGCCGCAGGCCGCGAAGGAAACGCCACCACCATCGCCCGAGGCGTCACCATCAAGTCCCTCTACCAGGACGCCACCCGCAACGACCCACACGCCACCGCCTACGCGCAGTGGCTCCTCAGCCTGGGCAGCGAGGTCCGCACCGCACCCGTCATACCCCAGCGCCTGGTCATCATCGACCGCAGTCAGGCCCTGGTCCCCATCGACCCCGCCGACACCCGCAAGGGCGCCCTCCACGTCACCGAACCCGGCTTGGTCCGCGCTCTCGGTGAACTATTCGATCAGGCATGGGCCACCGCCGTCCCCCTCGGCGCCACCCGCACCGACGACCCCGAAACCGGCCTGACCGACACCGAACGCGAACTGTTGCGCCTGCTCGGCACCGGCCTCACCGACGACACGGCCAGCCAGCGCCTGGGCATCTCCTCCCGCACCGTCAAGCGCCACATGGCCTCCATCATGGAACGCCTCAGCGCCACCAGCCGCTTCGAAGCCGGCATCAAAGCCGCCCATAACGGCTGGCTCTGAACCCGCCGTCCTGCCAGCTCCCAACAGGACGGCAGCGTCATCACGCCCTCGAACCACGAACGCCACGTGGCGCTGAAAAATCAGCGCCACAACCCGATGGAGTCGCAGCTGGGAGAAGGCGACCTCCGCCCGCGCCCAACAACAGCGCGCCCTATCCGGTTGGGGAGGGGGCAGGGGCGGGTCGGCCGGGTTCGGGGTCATGGTGGGCGACGGTGGTCGTCCAACCCTGGTCGAGCAGGAGGCAGGCCTGGTCGATGGCGGCGGCGGGGTCGGGGCGGGAGCCGGCGAACGCGAGGGTTTCGAGGGTGAACCGGGCGTAGGCGGCGCAGATGAGGTCGCCGTGCGGCCGGCCGGTCTGGTCGGCGAGAGCGCGCGCCAGGGCGTGTTCGTGGCGCAGCCACATCGTGCGGGAGTACTCGCGCAGGGCCGGGGTCTCCTTGACCAGCCGCTGGAAGTCGGCGAAGCGGGGGTCTCGGGTGTGGGCCGAGTCGACGAAGCCGGTGAGGTGGGCGCGCAGAGCGTGGGGGATGGTCTGGCCAGGTGGCCGGTCGGTGACCGCGCGGATCAGGGCGGCCTCGTTGCGGGCGTCCTCGTCGAAGACCAGGGCCTCTTTGCCTTGGGGGAAGTAGTTGAACAGGGTCGACACCGACACGTCGGCGCCCTCGGCAATCTCGCGGACGCCCACCTGCTCGTAGCCGCGTTCCAGGAACAGCCGCAGCGCCGTGTCGGCGAGCGCCTGGCGGGTGGCGGCCTTCTTGCGTTCGCGCCGCCCGCCCGTTCCGTCGCGGTCGATCGTCTCTGCCATGTCGTCAACCCTACCCGACATTGTGGCAAAGTTGAAACGGTTGTATATTTGGAGTCGTTACAAATAACGTAGGCGGCGCCTGACGGGTCCGCGGCACAGGGCCGCGGCCGTGATCCGGCGCCGACGAAGGGAACACCATGAACTCCGTAGCACCTGCCCGGGCCAGGATCAGCATCATCGGCGCCGGACCCGGCGGGCTGACCTGCGCCCGCATACTCCAGCGGCGCGGCATCACGGTCACCGTCTACGACCGCGCACCGAGTGCGGACGCGCGCAACCAGGGCGGCACCCTGGACCTGCACGCCGACAATGGCCAGATCGCCCTGCGCGAAGCCGGCCTGCTCGACGAGTTCTTCAAGCTGGCGCGCCCCGAAGGGCAGGAAATGCGCCAGATGGACCCGACCGGCACGATTACGTCCCATACGGTCCCCGAGGCCGACGAGCTCTTCAAGCCGGAAATCGACCGCGGCCAGCTGCGCGACCTGCTGTTGGACTCCCTGCAACCGGGAACCGTGCACTGGGGACAAGCCCTCGACACGATCAGCGGGCCCGCCGACGGGCCGCGGCAGCTGCACTTCGCCGACGGCACGACCATCGAGACCGATCTGGTCATCGGCGCCGACGGCGCCTTCTCCCGGGTACGCCCGGCCGTGTCCTCCGCCGTCCCCGAGTACACCGGGGTGAGTTTCCTGGAGGCCCGGTTCTCCGACGTCGAGAACCGCCACCTCGACATTGCGGAACTGGTCGGCCTGGGCGGCGCCCACGCAGCTGACGGCGACCGCGGCCTGTTCGCCCAGCGCAACAGCGGAAACCACATCCGCGTCTACATCATCCAGCGAGTCCCGCTCGACTTGATCAGCCAGAGCGGCCTGACCGCCGACGACACCAACGGCATCCGAGCCCTGCTCCTCGACGAGTACGCCAACTGGGCGCCCCGCATGCGCCAGATGATCACCGACAACGAAGGTCCCTACGTCGACCGCCCGATCTTCGCCCTCCCGGTCCCGCACACCTGGGAGCACAACCCGACCGTGACCCTGCTCGGCGACGCCGCCCACCTCATGCCCCCGCTCGGCGTCGGCGTCAACCTCGCCATGCTCGACGCCAGCGAGCTCGCCCTCGCTCTCGCGGACGCGGCCACCGTCGACGACGCCATCCGCACCTATGAGAAGACCATGCTCCCCCGCTCCACCGAGACGGCCAAGATCCTCGAAGGTGGCGCCGAGCACCTGCTGTCCGCCGACATCCCCGACTTCGGCGACAGCGGCGACGACGGCGACGCCCAGCCCTGAGCCCGTCCGCGAGAACGGGTTATCGACGTTACTTCCCGGTGGCCTTGGCGAGGGCGGCCTCGATGCCCTGCAGCTGAGTGGTCTGCCATTGCTGGAAGGTGGCGCCGACGGGGGCGAGGGTCTCGGTGACGGTGGCGACCGGGATGCCCTCGGACTTGGCCAGGTTCACCTGGGCCACCACGTCGGGGGTGGAGTTCTGGCTGTTGTAGACGTAGACCTTGATCTGCTTGCTCTTGATCTGCTGGTCGATGGTGGCCTTGTCGGCGGCGGTGGGGTCGGTGCCCTCGCTCATGGCGGAGAGGAAGGTCGCGGGCGTGAGCAACTTCAGCCCCAGGCCGTCGGCGAGCGGGGTGACGATCGACTCCGAGGCGCCGATCGGGGTGCCCGCGTATTTGGCCTTGATGTCGCTGATCAACTGGTTGTACTGGCTGAGGGTCTGGGTCTCGAAGGCGGTCTTCTGCTGGTCGAAGTAGGAGGCGTCGGAGGGGTCTGTCTTCTTGTAGTCGGCGGTGATCTGCTCGATGACCTGGTGGACGTTGTCCGGGGAGTACCAGCGGTGCGGGTTGCCGCCAGGCTGGATCCCGACCAGGTCGCCGACCTTCAGCTCGGTGCGCCCGCTGCCCGGGTTGGTGGACAGGAGCTTGTCCGCCCACGCGTCGTAGCCGATCCCGTTCACCACCACATACTGCGCGGTGGTGACCGTCCGCGCGTCCGCGGCCGTGGGCTCGTAGGAGTGCGGGTCGGTGTTCGGGTTGGTGATGATGCTGGTCACATGGGCGTGGCTGCCGCCGAGCTGGGCGGCGATGCTGCCCCAGAAGTTCTCCGCCGCCGCCACCTGGATCACCTTGCCGCTGCCGCTCGCACTGGTGGAGGCGTTCGCGGTGGACGCGGTAGGGGCCGTGGTGGAACAGGCACTGGTGGTCCCGAGCGCCACGACGCCTGCGGCACCGAGCGCGAACCGGAGGGCTCGACGGCGGACGGTGCGGGACGAGATGGCATTCATGGTGAAGGTCTCCTTGAGCAGGGCAGGTCTGCGGGATAGGCATCACGTTAGATGGAAACAGTTTTCATCACCACCTCGAATGGCCTAGGGATGAAAACCATTACCAAACCTTGACCAGCCTCCCCATCGGGGCCTGCCCGCAGCCTCCGGCTCACCCTCCGGTCGGCGTCGCCAGCGCACAACGCACCAGGGAACGGCCAAGGGCGTACTCCCCGAAGGGAGTACGCCCTTGGCCGTTCCCTGGTGCTCGGTCACCCGCCGGTCACCCGCCGGCATGTGACCGGTCGTTGCCCGGCCCAGGTCGCGGATTGACGACCAGTCCGGGGACCGGAACGGCGAGCGCTGTGACGCGCGGACCCTGCGCGCGACGACGCCGCTGCGGCCTCAGGCCCAGAACTCGTCGGCCGCTGAAACGTCCTCCATGCACTCGTCGAGGTCGGTGATCTTCTCGCCGACGATGCGGAACACGATGCCGCCCGCCAGGTCGAGCTTCTTACCGGCCCGCTCGGCGGTGAGCTGGTGCACCGACATCACGTGGCCCCGGCCGTCAATGAACAGGCGCCGAAGGTCGACCCGGAGGGTTCCGTTCGTCTCCGTGGCGAGCGTCCGGTAGTAGTCGAGGACCGCGTCCACGCCCTTGAAGTCACCGGATAGCGGGTGGTTCCCGGGTACGTGCTGCGTGCAGTCCGCGGTCATCATCCCCCTGAGGGTGTCCATGTCGCCCCGCGAGAACGCCTCGTATCCCCTTCGGATCAGTGCGGCGTGCGGATGTTCAGCCATGGCATATCGCCACCTTCCTGACAAACAGGTACAAGCTGACGTATCCACCCTGTCACTGCACGGGTCGGCGGGCCAGTCCCGTGCTGCCACCAACCCGCGGCCTGGAATTCCGCCTCTGAAATACTCGGGAGCGATCGGCCCGCCACCCCCGGAGCGGGACCGTTCTCCGGCGGACCTGATGGAGAGACTCCTGTGCTGGACGAGCTGGTACCCCCTGGTGTGGCCACGGCAGAGACCTTCGCCGACCCGCCGGGCACGCCTGCCGATCATCTCCATCCGGAGGAGTGGGCCGTCGTCGCGTCGGCGGTTGAGCGGCGACGGAACGAGTTCGCGACCGTCCGGCTGTGCGCGCGACGCGCGCTGACTTCGATTGGCCTGCCGCCGGCCACGCTGCTGCCCGGCACCCGGGGAGCGCCGCGGTGGCCGGAGGGAGCGGTCGGCAGCATGACCCACTGTGACGGCTTCCGGGGAGCGGCCGTGGCTCGGTCCGCCGACATGGCGGCGATCGGCATCGATGCCGAGCCCGACGCCCCGCTACCGGGAGACGTCCTCGACGTGGTCGCGCTGGCCCGCGAGCGCCGCTGGATGGCCGCGCTCGCCGTGGCGGCCCCCGCGGTCCACTGGGACCGGCTGCTGTTCAGCGCCAAGGAATCCGTCTTCAAGGCCTGGTACCCGTTGGCCGGGCGCGAGCTGGACTTCCAGGAGGCGGAGATCACTGTCGACCCGGACGGCGGCACCTTCATCGCCGCGCTGCTGGTGCCGGGACCGCGCCTGCCCGGGGCGCGGGCACCCCTGGCCGGCTTCACCGGCCGCTGGCTGGCCAGGGAAGGCCTGATCCTCACCGCCGTCACCGTCCCGCACCCGGGAACTGGAGAGCCGGGAGCCGAAGAGCCGGAATCCGGCGAACCGGGAACCGGACGCCCGGGAAGGTAGATCAGGCGCGCGCGATCGTCTCGTGGTGCCGGATGACCTCGGCGATGATGAAGTTCAGGAACTTCTCCGCGAAGGCCGGGTCCAGTCGCGCGTTCTCGGCCAGCGAGCGCAGCCGCTCGATCTGCTCGCGCTCCCGGTTCGGGTCCGCGGGCGGCAGGCGGTACTCCGCCTTGAGCCGCCCGACCTCCTGGGTGCATTTGAACCGTTCGGCGAGCATGTGGACGATCGCGGCGTCGATGTTGTCGATGCTCCCGCGCAGCCGCGCCAGCTCGGTACGGGCGTGCGCGTCGACGGCCTCGTCGTCGCTGGACGCCGCGCCGCTGGACGCCGTGGTTGAGCTCTCGGTCATGCGTTCCCCCGTCGGGCATCGGTCATCACCACTGCTCACAGCAGCAGTGTCAGGCCCCAGGATACCGATTCGGCATTTGCTGCCCAGATCATGTAATCTCTTCCAGGTCAGCACGCGCCGCTAGCTCAGTTGGTTAGAGCAGCTGACTCTTAATCAGCGGGTCCGGGGTTCGAGTCCCTGGCGGCGCACCTGAACGGCTCTGGGCCTTCTCCCGACGGGGAGGAGGCCCAGAGCCATTTTTTCGGGCGGCTACGAGGCGCAGGCCAGCCCTCGGAACCACTCCAGAATCTGGGTAGGACAGCAGGGCCGACCGGGTGTGGTCGACGTCGTCCAGTCCGGGCAGACCGCGTCGGCCGTGCGCAGGATCCGGGCGAGGGCACCCGTGGGGTGCTTCAGCTGTTCGATGAACCCGGGAGTCAGCAGTTCCGCCGGGCCGGCCGGGGAAACACCAGACGGCGTGCGCTGATTGGAGCCCTGTCGCTCCCCAGGTCGTCAGCCGCCGCTCAGCAGGCGGGTGATCGCCTCCGGGGCCATGGCACGGCCGAAGTGCCAGCCCTGCGCGGTGTCGCAGTCCGTCGCGCGGAGCCGGACCGCCTGTGAGGCGCTCTCCACGCCCTCGGCGGTCACAGTGAGGCCCAGGGCGTGGGCCAGCCGTACCAGCGCCGAGACGATCTGCTCATCCGCGGCCTCCCGGCGCGCCCCGGCCCCTGTCCCCGGTCCCGGTCCCGATCCCGGTCCCGATCCCGCCCCCGGTCCCGCCCCTGTTCCTGGTCCCGGTCCAAAGGCAGGCGCCGGTCCGGGCGGAGCCGTGGCCGCGCTCACCTCCTGGAATCCCTCGAGGAAACTCCCGTCCAGCTTGAGGACGTGCACCGGCAGCCTGCTGAGGTAGGCCAGGTTGGAGTACCCCGTGCCGAAGTCGTCGATGGCGATGCGCACTCCCATCGCGGCCAGCGCGTGCAGCGCCTCCAGGGGACGTCCGGAGGGGCCCATCACCGCGCTCTCGGTGAGTTCCAGCTGCAGCAGCCGGGCCGGGAGCCGGGTCTCGCCCAGCACCTCGGCGACGTCGGCGACGACATCCGAGTCCCAGAACTGACGGGCCGCCAGATTGACGCTGACAAAGACCTGTTGTTGCGGGAAGCGGTCCAGCCAGGCTCGGGCCTGGGTGCACGCGGTCTCCAGCACCCAGCGTCCGAGCGGGACGATCGCGCCGGTCTCCTCGGCGATGCCGATGAAGCGGTCCGGGGCGAGCTTGCCGAACCGCGGGTGCTGCCAGCGGACCAGGGCCTCGACCCCGCGCAGGGCGCCCATACCGTCCGGGCCGCCTGGTCCCTCGGGCCCGGTCCTGAGATCGACCAGCGGCTGGTACTCGACGATGAACTCCCCGCGCTCCAGCGCCGGGCGCATCGTCGTCGCCAGGACCTGGCGGGTCATCTGGTGCGCGATCCGCTCCGGGTCGTAGAGCGCCCAGCGGGCCCGGCCGTCGCTCTTCGCCCAGCTCAGCGTGGCGTCGGCGTCCTTGACCAGGTCGGCGGGTGAGGTGCCGGGGACCGGGCGCTCCACGACACCGACGCTCGCCGTGGCCACGACCCGCTGCCCGGCCAGGTCGTAGGGCGCGGACAGGATCTCCACCAGCTCGGCGGCCAGCGCCGTCAACTCCTCGGCCCCGGCGCTGCGCGGCACCAGGACGGCGAACTCGTCGCCGCCCATCCGGGCCACCAGATGACCACGCGCGGCGAACCGCTGTTCGAGCCGCCGGGCCACGGCGACGAGGAGCTCGTCACCGACATGGTGCCCGAGGGTGTCGTTGACGGCCGCGAAGCCGTCGAGATCCAGGTAGCACAGGCCGACGCGCTGGTCCGCCTCGGTGAAGGCGCTCGCCAGCCGGTCGAAGAAGAGCGAACGGTTCGGCAGCCTGGTCAGCGGGTCGTGCATGGCCTGGTAGTGCAGCCGGTCGCCGAGCCTGCGGGCCTCGGAGATGTCCTCGACCATGGCCAGGGTGTACTGGGGGCGGCCGTCGCCGTCCCGGATCAGCGACATGGTCACATTGGTCCAGACGGCGTGGCCGCGTCGGTGCTTGAGCCGCTTCTCCAGCCGGATCCGGTCCCGGTCGCCGCGCAGCAGTTCGAGGTAGACCCGGCGAGGGTGCTCCTCGACGTCGAGCAGTTCGTGGATGTGCAGCCGCATCAGCTCGGGGACCGTGCGTCCCAGCATCTCCGCGAGGGCCGGGTTGGCCTCGATGATGAAGTCCTCCGGGTCGACCAGGGCCATGCCGATGCCCGCGTCGGTGAACGCGGCCCGGAATCTGGTCTCGCTCGCCCGCAGGTCCTCGGCGAGCCGGGCGGTCAGCGAGTGCAGTGGCTCCTCGCAGGAAGGACAGCTCAGCACAGCCGCCTGCGACTCATCGGCGCCGGCAGCGCCATCAGCGCTGTCAGCGCCGCCTCCGTTGCCACCACCGCTCGGGCCCGGCACCGCTCTCCTGTCCCACACTCCCGCTCAACCGCTCGCTCAACCGTTCACACAACCGCTACTCACAGTAGTGATCATAGGTGGCGGCCTCGGACCGGGCCACCGATAGCGAAACGATTCACTCCTCAGTGGAGAGCGTGACGGCGCACGCACACGGCGCACGCGCCGCTGCCCTGGCGCATGCACGCCGGGGCAGCGGCGCGTGAGGCCGCCGGTCGTGGTCAGGCGAGACTGGCCGTCAGGGTGATCGTGGTCCCCGAAAGCGCCTTGCTGACCGGGCAGTTGGCCTTGGCGTCCTCCGCGGCCTTGACGAAGCCGGCCTCGTCGAGCCCCGGCACCGTCCCCTGCACGGTCAGGTGGATGCCGGTGATGCCCGTCCCCGGCTGGAAGGTGACGTCGGCCTGGGTCTCCAGCAGCGTGGGCGGCGTGCCCGCGCCGGTGAGCCCGTGTGACAGCGCCATCGAGAAGCAGCTGGAATGGGCGGCGGCGATCAGCTCCTCCGGGCTGGTCTTGCCGTTCGCGGCCTCGGCGCGCGAGGCCCAGGAAACCGCGAACTCGCCGACGCCGGACGTGACGAGGGAGACCACGCCCTTGCCCTCCGTCAGCGAGCCTTCCCATGCGGTGCGTGCGATGCGTGTGGTAGCCACGCTGGGTACCTCCTGGATCGATACGGTGGAGTCCGTTCGTGTGCCCTGCCCACCCTAGGGCCTGCCCGGGGACCGGCAACCGATCATGACCCGAACCGATCAACGACCCGTCAGCGCCAGCTGGTAGTGGCGCTCGCCGCCGTGCGGGCGGAAGCCGAGCTGCTCGTTGATCGCGATCATGTGCGTGTTGCTGACCGCGCACGCTGTGGCGACCTCCTGTACCTCGGGGTGCGCGCCCAGCAGCCACTGCAGCATGGCCGCCTTCACCCACAGGCCCAGGCCCCGCCCACGATGGGCCTTCAGCACCGCGGTGTCGGACTGCCGCGCGCGGGTCGGGTCGCCGGCCGGCAGGACGATCTCGCTGAACCCGGCGACGACCTCCTGGCCCTCCCCGTCCAGGCCCAGCGCGGCCACGGTGAGCAGCGTGTCCCCGCGCGCCGCGATCGCCTGGGCGACCCCGCGCACGCGCTCCTCGTCCCAGCTGGTCCGCCCGTGGTCCAGGGCGTCGGTCGGCATGTCGTTCATCGCCTCCCTGGCCGCCGCGAAGGTGCCGATCAGGTCACCGGGGGCGACGCCGGGCCAGCGCACCAGGTGGTAGCCCGGGCTCGCGGCCCTGACCGTGGCGCGCAGGGCGGCCTGGTCGCAGTCGGCGACGCGGAGCCGAAGCAGTACGGACTCCAGCGCGAGCGCGGCCCCCGACGCGGCCAGGAACGCGTCACCGGGAGCGCCGGTGCCCGCGCGGGCGATCAGGCTGGCGCGCCCATCGGCCAGCGCCGCCCCGCGGACCTCGGCGAGCAGCGCGGTGCCGACCCCGTGCCTGCGCCGCTCCGGGTGCACCTGAATCCGGAACCGTCCGAGGTGGTCCCTGTCCTTCTCGTCGAACAGTCGCAGCAGGGCGATGCCGACCACGCTGTCCCCCTCCCAGGCCAACCAGCGAAGTGCCCGCGTACCCGGGCGTCCGGCCCGCAGCGTCGCCGCGGTGGACGCGCGTTCGGGCACGGCTGCTCCGGGCTCGTCCACTGCGGCACAGGCGGCCAGCACCGCGTGCCAGGCGTCGACCTCGCCGGCACTCGGCGGCGGCGCCGGGTCGGCTCCAAGACGCACGATCCTTACCTGGTCCAGGTTCTCGCCCACGCGCAGCCTCCGTGATCGGGGCGCTCCGGGCGCCCGTCGTCCCCCAAGGATGCGTGACGACCCTGGTGCGCCGACAGAAGGCCCCGCTATGAGCCGCCCCACTCCACGGCCGGGAGGCCACGCCGGGGCTAGGAGCCAAAATATGACGATCAGTCAACTGTTGAGCCTCCAGTGGCATCTGAGTCACCGGGTGCAGGATGGGACGATGGACCTCCGTATCTTCACCGAACCGCAGCAGGGCGCCTCCTACGAGACCCTGCTCCGCGTCGCCCAGGCCGCCGAGCAGCTCCACTTCGACGGCTTCTTCCGCTCCGACCACTACCTGAGAATGGGCGACTCCGACGGCCTCCCCGGGCCCACCGACGCCTGGATCACCCTGGCCGGGCTGGCTCGGGAGACCGAGCGCATCCGGCTCGGCACCCTGATGACCGCCGGGACCTTCCGGCTGCCCGGCGTCCTGGCCATCCAGGTCGCCCAGGTCGACGCGATGAGCGGCGGCCGGGTGGAGTTGGGCCTCGGCGCGGGCTGGTACCAGGCCGAGCACACCGCCTACGGCATCCCTTTCCCCGAGCGCAGGATCGACCGCCTGGAGGAGCAACTCGCCGTCATCACCGGCCTGTGGGAGACCGAGCCGGGCGAGACCTTCGACTACGACGGCCTCCACTACCAGCTCAAGGACTCCCCCGCCCTGCCCAAGCCGGTCCAGGCGCACGTCCCGCTGCTGCTCGGCGGCATGGGCGCCAAGCGCCTGCCCGCCATCGCGGCACGCTACGCCACCGAGTTCAACCTGCCCTTCGTCTCCGTCGACGACACCAGGACGCAGATCCAGCGAGTTCGCGCCGCATGCGCGGAGCGGGGGCGGCCGGCCGACGACATGCTCTACTCCAACGCCCTGGTCGCCTGCGTGGGCCGGGACGACGCCGAGGTCGCCCGGCGCGCCTCGGCGATCGGCCGCGACCCGGCCGAGCTCAGGGCCAACGGCCTGGCCGGGACCCCCGCCGAGGTGGTGGACCGGATCGGCCGCTACGCGGAGGTCGGCACCCAGCGGGTGTACTTCCAGATCCTCGACCTGGACGACCTGGACCACCTGGAACTGATCGCCACCGAGGTCGGCCCGCAGCTCGGTTGAGGAATCCCGATCCCGTCCAAAGTCAGTCCCCGCTCACCCCTCCCGCACCACCGCCACCCCGCCCGCCGCGACCCGCAGCCCGCCTGCGGGAACCGGTTCGCCGGTCAGCAGCTCGACCCCGGCGACCGGGACCACGAGCTGGTCGGCGGCGGTGTGGTTGAGCAGGAACAGCCAGCCGCGGCCGTCCTCGGCACGGCGGCGCACCGCCTCGACGCCGCTCGGCAGCCCCGGGACCTCCGGTGCCGCACCCGCCTCGGCGAGGACCCGCGCGATCAGCGCCGCGTAGGCGCGGTCGTCGAGTCGGGTGGAGACGTACCAGCCGGTGCCCGCACCGAAGGAGTGCCGGGTGACGGCGGGCTCCCCGGCCAGCGTCCCGGTCGTGTACGAGGCCACGACCTGCGCTCCCTCGGCCCGGAGCGCCTCGCTCCACACCGTTCCTGACGAACCGTCGGACAGTTCGACCTCGTCGCCCGCCGCCAGCGGGCGGAACTCCTCGCCGCGGATGCCGAGCACCTCCCGGAAGGCCCCCGGGTAGCCGCCGGTGCGCACCTGGTGCCGCGCGTCGACCACGCCGCTGAAGTACTGCACCAGCAGCGTCCCGCCGCCCTCGACGTAGCGGCGCAGCGTGGCCGCGCCCTGGTCCGAGACTAGGTAGAGGCTCGGGGCGAGGACGACCCGGTAGCGGGCCAGGTCGGCGGCCTCGGGGTGGGCGAAGTCCGTCGTCACCCCGGCGTCCCAGAGTGCGCGGTGGGCGCGCATGACGGTGCCGTGGTAGTCGAGATCGCCGCTCGGCATGCCCTGGGAGTCCAGAGCCCACCAGGCGTCGGCGTCCCAGAGCACGGCCACCTCGGCGCTGACGGTGGAGCCCGCGACCTCGGCCAGCCGTGCGACGGCCTCCCCGGTCGCCGCCGCCTCGCGGAAGATCCGCGTGTCGGGGCCCGTGTGCGGAACCATCGCCGAGTGCCACAGCTCCGCGCCGGCTCGTGACTGCCGCCACTGGAAGAACAACGCCCCCTCCGAGCCGCGCGCGATGTGCGCGATCGAGCTGCGCAGGATCCTGCCCGGGTCCTTGGGCAGGGTGCGGTCGCCGGCGTAGACGGTGTTGGTGCCCTGCTCGATCAGCAGCCAAGGCTTGCCGCCGCCGAAGGAGCGGGCGCGATCGGCGCCGAAGGCGGTGTCGGCGTCGCCGTCCATGCCCGGAGCGCTCATGTAGTGGTCGATGCCGACGAAGTCGACCTCGCGGCCGAACGCCCACAGGTCCAGGACCTGGTAGCCCGGCAGCATCAGGTTGGTGGTGACGGGGACCTGCGGGCCGCTGTGGCGGCGGATCGCGTCGCGCTGCTCCCGGTAGGCGGCCAGGGCCTGGTCCGACCAGAACCGCCGGAAGTCCAGGGTGTGGCCGGGGTTGTGGTGCCACTGCGTGGCACGCGGGGGCATGACCTGTTCCCACGCGCCGTAGCGCTGGCTCCAGAAGGCCGTGCCCCAGGCGTCGTTGAGGGCGCCCAGGGTCCCGTACCTCGCCCGGAGCCAGACCCGGAAGGCGGCGGCGGACTGCTCGCAGTAGCAGACCGTGGCGTACTCGTTGTGGAGATGCCACATCACCAGCGCCGGATGGTCGGCGTAGCGCTCCGCCAGGGCAGAGGCGATGCCGACGGCGGCGCGACGATAGGCCGCGGAGGCGAGACAGTAGGTGTCGCGGCTGCCGTGGGTGAGCCGGGTGCCGTCCGCGCCGACCGGCATGGCCTCGGGGTGGGCCAGGGTGAACCAGGGCGGCGGCGAGGCCGTGGGGGTGGCCAGGTCGACCCGGACGCCGTTGGCGTGCAGCCGGTCAAGGTGGGCGTCCAACCACGCGAAGTCGTAGCGGCCCTCC
Organism: Streptacidiphilus sp. MAP12-16; assembly: GCF_041262165.1. Taxonomy (NCBI): domain Bacteria; kingdom Bacillati; phylum Actinomycetota; class Actinomycetes; order Kitasatosporales; family Streptomycetaceae; genus Streptacidiphilus; species Streptacidiphilus sp. MAP12-16. The sequence goes on along the minus strand of NZ_JBGCBY010000013.1, from coordinate 217,341 downwards.
TCGGGTTCCAGCAGCGCCCAGGAGAAGACGCCGACCGTGACCAGGTTGACGCGGGCCTGCCGCATCAGCTCGTCGTCCTCCTTCCAGACCGCCTCGTCCCACTGCTCCGGGTTGTAGTCGCCGCCGAAGGCCAGGCCGGGTCCAGGGATCACCGTCGGTTCCCATCCTGACGGATCGGCAGCTCCGCGCCGTCGCGCAGGAACAGCGGGATGCGCTCCAGCGGCGCATCGGCGAGGACCGTGCCCCCGCCCGGGTACGGGGTGCCCGTCCAGGCGTCCGTCCAGGTCGCGCCGTGCGGCAGGTACACCTCGCGGCAGCGCGCGCCCGCCTCGGTCACCGGGGCGACCAGCAGGTCCGGTCCGAGCAGGAAGGCGTCGTCCACGGACCAGGCGTCGGCGTCGTCGGGGAACTCCAGGAACAGCGGCCGCATCGGTGGCAGGCCCTGCTCGGCGGCGACCGCCATCTGCTCCATGAGGTACGGGCGCAGCCGCTCGCGCAGCCGCAGATGGTCGGCCAGGATGCGGTACGCCTCCTCGCCGTACGACCAGACCTCGTTGGGCAGGCCGGTCATGGTGGGTTCGAGCTTCTGCTCCTCGCCCCGGAAGCCGTGCAGCCGGAACAGCGGGCAGAACGCGCCGTACTGGAACCAGCGGACCAGCACCTCGCGGTAGGCCGGGTCGTCCGGGTCGCCGCCGTGGAAACCGCCGATGTCGGTGGTCCACCAGGGGATGCCGGAGACGGCGACGTTGAGGCCGGCCTTGATCTGGGTGCGCAGCGAGGCGAAGTCGGTGCCGATGTCGCCGGACCACAGGGCGGCGCCGTAGCGCTGGGCGCCCGCCCAGGAGGAGCGGTTGAGCGAGACGACCTCGGTCTCCCCGGCGGCGTGCATCCCCTCCCAGACCATCCGGGCGTTCTCGCGCGGGTAGAGGTTGCCCACCTCAAGTCCGGGTCCGGCGTGGTAGCGGAGGTTCGCCGGATAGCCGGGCTTCAACTCCGGCTCGCAGGCGTCGAGCCACCAGACCTTGATGCCGTGGGAGAGGTAGTTCTCCTTCAGTCGGTCCCAGACGAAGGCGCGCGCGGCGGGGTTGGTGGCGTCGTAGAAGGCGACCTGGGCGGAGTACGCGTCGAGTCCCTTGTCGGGCCAGTCCGCGTGGGCGACCGGGCCGTACTCGGTGTTGATCAGGAAGCCCTCGTTGAGCAGTTCGTGGTAGTTCTCGCTGAGCGGGCTGACGGAGGGCCAGACCGAGACCATCAGCTTCACCCCGAGCTCGTCCAGCTCGGCGACCATCGCGGCCGGGTCCGGCCACTCGGCGGGGTCGAACTTCCAGTCGCCCAGATGGGTCCAGTGGAAGAAGTCGGAGACGATGACGTCCAGTGGCAGCCCGCGACGGCGGTACTCGCGGGCGACGGCCAGCAGCTCCTCCTGGGTGCGGTAGCGAAGCTTGCACTGCCAGAAACCGGACGCCCACCAGGGCAGCACGGGGGTGTGCCCGGTGGCGTCGGCGTAGTTGCGGAGGATGTCGGCGGGCTGCCCTGCGGTCACCCAGTAGTCGAGTTGCCGGGCACTGTCGGCCACCCAGCGGGTGCCGGTCTCGGCGAGCTCGACTCGGCCTATCGCCGGGGAGTTCCAGAGCAGGCCGTAGCCCCGGTCGGAGAGCAGGAACGGGATGGTGACCTCGGCGTTGCGCTGCACCAGGTCGATGACGGCGCCCTTCTGGTCGAGCAGGCCGTGGGTGTGCTGGCCGAGGCCGTAGAGGCGCTCGCCCCGGTAGGCGCGGAAGCGCTGCTCCAGGCGGTGGTAGCCGTTTCCGGTGGCGGTGTAGAGGCGCGGGCCCGGCCACCAGAAGTGGTGCGGTTCCTCGGCGAGCAGCTCGCTGCCGTCGGCGGTGCGGAGGAAGGTGATCCGCCCTGCGGCGGGGTGCAGTTGGGGGTCGGCGACGCCCTCCGCGTTGCCGTCGATGCGGACGGTGATCGCGCCGTTGACGAGGGTGGCCGTGTTGCCCTCGATCTTCACCACGGCCTCGCCGACAACCGGCGGATCGAGCAGTGCGCCCGGCAGGTCGGCGAGCAGCGGGCCGCCCGGGGTGGCCCGGACGCGTACCGAGTCGCGGCCCCAGGGCTCGATCCGCAGGGTCTCGCCCCGGGCGCGCCACTCCAGCGCGCCGCCGAGATCGTGGATGTGGTTGGGCATGGGTGTCTCCAGGGATGTGCCGTGGCAGAAGCGAAGTTGACGGACACTCGGCGCGGTGGTCAGTGCTGCGGCGCCGGCCCGGTGCTCTCGCGGACGGTCAGGACAGGGGTCAGCAGCGTGATCTCGGGCGGGGTGCCGCCCTCGATGCGGCTCATCACCAGTTCGACCGCCTGGCGGCCGAGTTCCTGCGCGGGGCCGGTGACGGCGGTGAGTCGAGGGGAGTTCTGCTCGGCGAGCTGTTCGGGGCAGAGGGCGACGACGGAGGCGTCCTCCGGGACGATTCGGCCGCTGGTGCGCAGCAGGCTGAGCAGCGGGCCGAGGGCGCCCTCGTTCTGCACCACGAAGCCGGTGGTGGCGGGCCGGTCCTCCAGGATTCGGGCGAGCGTCCCCGCCGTGCTCTCGTAGGTGCCCTCGCACGGGCGGTGCAGGATGCGCAGGCCACGTTCGGCGGCGCGCTCGCGGAATCCGGTGAGCGTCCGCTCGGCGTATCCGGCGTGCCGCTGGTAGACCTGCGGGGCGTAGCCGACGAAGGCGACGTCACGGTGTCCCAGGTCGGCGAGGTGGTCGGCGCAGAGCGCCCCGGCGGCGGTGAAGTCGTGGTCGACGCAGGCCAGGCCGTGCGAGTCGGCCGGCAGGCCGATCAGCGCGGCGTGGCTGTCCAGGGCCCGCAGGATCGGGATGCGCTCGTCGTCGAGTTCGACGTCCATGAGCACGACGCCGTCGGCGAGCCCGCTGGCGGCGACCCTGCGCACGCCCTCCGGGCCCTCGTCGTTGGTGATGAGCAGCACGTCGTAGCCGTACTGCCGGGCCGCCATGGTCACCGCGATGGCGATCTCCATCATGATCGGGACGTAGACGTCGGTGCGCAGCGGCACGACCAGGGCAATGATGTGGGAGCGCTTCCCGGCGAGGGCGCGGGCGCCCGCGTTGGGATGGTAGCCGAGGTCGCTGATCGCCTTCTCGACCCGGACGCGGGTGGGTTCCGAGATCGTCCGCTTCCCACTCAGTACGTAGCTCACCGTGCTGGGCGAGACGCCCGCCTGCCGGGCCACCTCGGCGAGTGTCACCATGTCAGTTCTCCCCCTGCTGCTCGCTTGCTGATGGTGCCGCGACCGGCCCCGAGCGTGCGGGGTCAACGTGCTGCGTGGTCGTCGGGGTCGGTCGCGTCATGATTGTCCTGGTTCCAGCGTGCGGTGTCGGTGTTGACGATGCCGCGCCCGTTGTCTTCGTCGTGCGCGGACGTCGTGCGTGGAGGGTCCTCCATGGACATGGGTGGGGAGCGTCAGCCCTTGACGGCGCCGGTGAGCATGCCCTTGGCGAAGTGCTTCTGCATGAAGGGGGTGATCAGTGCGATGGGGACGAGGGTGAGGACCACCACGGCCATCTGCAGTGCGAGCGGCGTCGTGGCCTGGTGGCCTGCCACTCCGTAGCCGGCGTTCACCTGGCCCGGCATGTTCATCCCCAGGTTCACGTACTCGTACAGGACGTACTGGAGCGGCCACTTCTCACTGGCGGTCGGCATGTAGAGCATCACGTTGAAGAAGGAGTTCCAGTAGCCGACCGCGTAGAAGAGGGTGATCACGGCCGTCACGGCTCGCGAGGTCGGCAGGACGACGGACCACAGGATGCGCCACTCGCTGGCGCCGTCCATCCGGGCGGCGTCGATCAGTTCCGACGCGGTACCGGAGTAGAAGGACCGCAGGACCAGGATGTTGAAGACCGACACCGCGCTGGGCAGGATCAGTGCCCAGTACTGGTTGAACCCGCCCAGCCCGTTGACGACCAGGAACGTGGGGATCAACCCGCCACTCAGGAACATGGTGACGACGAGGATCATCAAGAGGAATCGGTGCGCCAGCGAGCGGGCCCGGGAGAGGCCGTAGGCGCACAGGACCGACACCACCATCGAGACCACCGTGCCGACGGTGGTGATCCCCAGGCTGACGAACAGCGCCCGCGCGACCGGCCCACCGCTGAGCATCTGCCGGTAGGAGTTCAGCGTCAGGCCGTCGGGGACCAGCACCAGCCCGCCGGCCCGGTTGATGGAGCCCTGGGTGGAGAAGCTGGTGAGCACCACCGCGTAGACGGGCACGATGATCAGTGCCATGACGACGGTGAGGATGCTGCCCTTGGTCGCCTGCCCCGCCACGCTGGGCTGCTCGTCCCAGATCGGGCGGTTGGGGTCGCGCGGCCGCCGGAGTCCGAGGGCTCGGGAGGGCTTGATCAGCGTGTCGGTCATTTCCGGTACAACCCGTCCTCGCCGAAGGCGTGCGCGAGCTTGTTGGCGCCGAGGATCATCAGTAGCGAGATGACGCTCTTGAAGATGCCGGCCGCAGCTCCGTAGCCGTAGTTGTTGGTTCCGATCCCGTAGTAGAACGCGAAGGTGTCCAGCACGTCGGCGGCGTCGTGGCCGACGGCGTAGCGCTGGATCAGCATCTGCTCGAAGCCGACGTTCAGGGCGTTGCCGACGCGCATCACCAGCATGAACACGATGATCGCGCGCATCCCGGGCAGGGTGATGTGCCACATCCGACGCCATCGACCGGCCCCGTCTGCGGCCGCGGCCTCGTAGAGGTTCTGGTCGATCGCCGCGAGCGCCGCCAGGAAGACGATGATCCCCCAGCCCGCGTCCTTCCAGACCACCTGCGAGGTGACCAGCAGCTTGAAGGTCGCGGGGTTGGTCATCACGCTCCACGTGCCCATGTTGTGGTTGCGCAGGAACTGGTTGAGCAGTCCCGCGCCGCCGAGCATCTGCTGGAACAGAGTGATCACCAGCACCCAGGAGAAGAAGTGCGGCAGGAAGGTGATCGACTGGATGACGTTCCGGATCCGCGGGCTGATGATCGAGTTGACCAGCAGCGCCAGCAGGATCGGAATGGGGAAGAAGAGCACCAACTGGAGGGCGCTGATCGCCAGGGTGTTCTGCAGGGACTCCCAGAACAGCGGGTCGTTGAAGAGCTGCCGGAAGTTGTCCAGGCCGATCCACTGGCTGTGCAGCACGCCGACCAGCGGGTCGTAGAACTCGAAGGCGGTCACGGTGCCGAACATCGGCAGGTAGTTGAACACCAGGAGCAGCACGACGGCCGGAAGGGTCATCAGGATCAGCGACTTGTCCCGGCGGAGCCGGATCCGCCAGTTCAGCTTGCGCGTGCGGACCGCCTGATCCGCCGCCGTGCGTTGCGCGGCCTGCTGATCCCGTTCCGGGAACCCCGCACCGTCTGTGGTCACTGTCGCGGCCACGGTACCTCCTTGTCCTGCTCGTCCTGCCGCGACTACTGACCGGTGCCGGTCTTGTCCAGGATCTCGGTCTGGTGCCACTGCACCAGGGCGTCGCCGCCGCTCTTCTTCCACGCGGTGACCGCGTCCTGGAAGGCCGAGACCGGCTTGATGCCGTGGTAGACGTCCTTGATGGTGTCCTCGACGGCCTGGCCGCCGTTGGCGGTCGCGTAGCGTGCCGGAACGGTGATGTTCATGTTCCAGAACACCGGCTTGTAGGCGTACTTGCCCGCCGCCGCGTTCCAGGCACAGCGGTCCTTGGTGATCTCGTCGAAGCCCGGGTTGGACACCACGTTCGTGGGCGTCGCCAGGAAGGGGAAGGTCTGCTGCTGGACGTCTGCCTGTCCCGCGGTGGTGTAGACGGGACCCGTGGCGCCCATCGAGTAGTCGACGCCCTCGACGCCGAAGTTGATCAGCGTGTACTCGGCCGTGCCGAAGGGCGCAGCCAGGTAGTCCGCTATGGCCAGGCACTCCTTGATCTGACTCGGCGAGAGGTTCTTGTTGAGGTAGCTGAACATGCCGGAGGAGGAGTTGAGGTAGATAGACGGAGTGGCCTTGCCGTCCGCGGAGAACAGCGGGAAGGAGGCGCGCCGGTAGCTCTTGTTGGCGGCGGTTCCGGCCTGCGCGTCGGCGGAGTTCCAGGCGCCCTGTCCGTCACCGTTGATCAGCACCTTGCCGGCGTAGAAGCGGGTCTTGGCGTCGTTGTTGTTGCCCGCCAGCGCGTCCGGGTGCAGATAGCCGGACTTGGCCAGCTTGTACGCCCAGCTGAGCGCCTCCAGGAACTCCGGCTGCTCGTACTTGTGCACCAGCTTGCCGTTGGTGACGGTGAACTTCTGGGAGATCCCGAAGGGCTGCGCCAACCAGGTCCAGACGTCGTCGAAGGCCCAGACGTTGGCCTTGGCGCTGGTGAGCTCGGCGCCCAGGGCGAAGAAGTCGTCGATTGACTTGACGCTGTCCGCCGGGATGCCCTTCGCTTCGAAGACGTCGGCCCGGTAGTAGAACTGCCCCGAGAAGGACTGGCCGCTGAAGAAGGTGGGGATGCCGTAGAGCTTGTTGTCCCAGACCCCGGCCTGCCAGGCGCCGGTGGTGATGGCCGCCAGGTTGGGGTACTGCTTGACCTTGTCGCCGGCCAGATAGGGCGTCAGGTCGGCGAGTTGGGTACCGCAGAGCTCGCCCACGTTGAAGAGATCGTTCCACCAGCCGGGAAGCTGGATCCAGTCCGGGAGCTTCTTGGCGGCGGTCAGGGTGGGGATGGTGTTGTTGTAGGTGACGCCGTTGGCCGGCTGCATGGTCAGCGTGGCGCCGAGTGCCTTGTTCACCGCCTGGTAGAAGGCGTTGTCGGCGGCCGGGATGGTGCCCCACAACGGAGTCACCGCGGTGTAGCTGCCGCCCGAGCCGGGGGTGCCGCTGACCGTCTTGACCAGGTTCGCAGGGTACTTGAGGAAGCCCGGGTCGGTGAGCGCGCCGCCGCCCCCGGTCACCGAGGGGATGTCGGGGGTGACCGCATTGCTCGCCACATACGTCGGCAGCGCGGCGGCGAGGCCCGACTTGGTGTTCGCACCGCTCTTGCCGGCACTCCCGTTGCCGCAGGCGCTCAGCAGCGGCCCCATCGCGGCGACTCCGGCGACGCCGATGGCGGTGCGCAGGACGGATCTGCGGTTCATCTCGATGCTGCTCATGGTCGGTGCGGCCCTTCGTCTTTGAGGTTCCGGTCATCAGCTGCTGCGGTGCGCCGCGCGAGGGGCGGCGCCGGGCGCGGTGGCGTGCGGGGTGGGCGTGCGGGGTGCGTGCGGGGTGCGTACGGCGTGCGTACGGGGTGGCGGTACGTCAGGTTCGCGGCCAAGCGTCGAAGCGCTTCGATATTGCGGCGAGACTAACGACGGGTTACTGATTCGACAAGAGGATGAACAAATATTTCCCGACCGTTCCGAGGCGCCCGGGCCGCACCGGCGCCCGGCCCCAAAGCGCCGTCAACTTCACTACCTGCCAGCTCATATGGCGTGATCGGGTCTGCGCGCGGGAGTCGAGGGAAGGCCGGGACTCCGGTCGCGGGGGAAGGATCTACCTCGTGGTTGACACGCGTCTGCCCGCCATGCCACCTTCGAAGCGTTTCAACATCGCTGCTGCGTCGAGCCTCCAGTGAGCAGCCCGCGCTCCCCCGCTCCGTAGCGGCATGGCCGGCACCGCCCAGCCGCTCCAGCACTTCCAGCCGTCCCAAGGGGTCCACCAGGTGAGTACTGCCTCCGCGTCCGTGAACCAGCGAGACGACCATCAGGCCGCAGAGCCTCGTTCCGCCGACGGGACCTTCCCCTTCCGCGACCCCGAGCTGCCGCTGCCCGAGCGCGTCCGGGATCTGCTGGGCCGGCTCACCCTTGACGAGCGCGTCGCGATGCTGCACCAGTACTCCCCCGCCGTCCCCCGTCTCGGCGTCGCCTCCTTCCGCACCGGCACCGAGGCACTGCACGGCGTCGGCTGGCTCGGCGCCGCCACCGTGTTCCCGCAGGCCGTGGGCCTGGGCGCGACCTGGGACGAGGAACTGCTGCGCGAGGTCGCGGCCGTCGTCGGCACCGAAGTGCGCGCCTTCCACCACCACCGGCCGCCGGTCGTCGGCGAGGGCAGGAACAGCCTGCAGGCCTGGGCCCCCGTGGTGAACCTGCTGCGCGACCCGCGCTGGGGCCGCAACGAGGAGGGCTACGCCGAGGACCCGCTGCTCACCGCGCGGCTCGGCGACGCCTACTGCCGGGGCCTGGCCGGCGACCACCCGGTCTACCTGCGAACTGCACCCATCCTCAAGCACTTCCTCGCGTACAACAACGAGGACGACCGCTGCACCACCTCCTCCGGGCTGCGCCCCCGGGTCCTGCACGAGTACGACCTAGCGGCCTTCCGCACCGCCGTCGCCTCCGGCTCCGCGACCGGCGCCATGCTCGCCTACAACCTGGTCAACGGCCGTCCCTGCCACGTCAGTCCGCTGGTCGAGGCCGAGCTGCGGCGCTGGGCCGCGCCGACCGGGCACGAGCTGTTCGTGGTCAGCGACGCCGAGGCGCCGTCCAACCTGGTCGACCCCGAGCACTACTTCGACGACCACGCCGAATCCCACGCCGCCGCCCTGCGCGCGGGCGTCGACAGCTTCACCGACCACGGCGAGGACACCCGGACCACCTTCGACCGGATCAGCGAGGCCCTGAGCCGCGGCCTCCTCACCGAGGAGGACGTCGACCGGGCCGTCCGCCGACAGTTGTCGATCCGCTTCCGCCTCGGCGAGTTCGACCCCGGCCTCGACCCCTACGCGAGCACCGGCTGGGACGTCGTCGACTCCCCCGCGCACCGCGAACTCGCGCTGCGCGCCGCCACCGAGTCCGTCGTGCTGCTCAGAAACGAGCGCGGGCTGCTGCCCCTGCCCGCCGCCGGGGGTCGCCGCGTCGCCGTCGTCGGACCGCTCGCCGACACCCTCTACGAGGACTGGTACAGCGGCACCATGCCCTACCGGACGACCGTCAGCGCGGGACTCCGCGCCGCCCTGCGCGGGGCGGGCGGCGAGACCGGCGGCGAGGTGGTCAGCACCGAGGGCGTCGACCGCGTCGCCCTCACCGCGGCCTCCACCGGCGGACGGCTCTCCGTGGCCATGGACGACCCCAGCGGTCCGGTGGTCGCCCGGAGGCCCGACGACCGGGGGTGCGACGAGCAGAGGCCCGACGGGGAGGCAGTCGACGACGAGACCACGGCCGGCTTCGACCTCTTCGACTGGGGCAGCGGCGTTCTGACGCTCCGCAACGCCCGCACCGGCCGCTACCTGAGCCTCAGGGACACCGACGCGACCCTCGCCGCCGACCAGGTCCAGCCCAACGGCTGGGACGTCCACGAGACCTTCTGGCTCGAACCAGGGCCCGGCGGAAGCGAGTTGCTGCGCAACATCCACAACGGCCGCTACGCGGTGGTCGACCCGGCCAGCGGCCGGGTCACCGTGACGGCCACCGACCCCGCCGACGCGGAACGCTGGACCCGTACCGTGCTGCGGGACGGCACCGCCGACGCACTCGCCGCTGTGCGCGGGGCCGACACCGCGATCGTCGTCCTCGGCAACAACCCGCTGATCAACGGCAGGGAGACGCAGGACCGCGAGGACACCTCCCTCCCAGCGGCGCAGGAGGCGCTGCTGCGCACCGTCGCGGCCGAGTGCCTCGACACCGTCCTCGTCGTGATGAGCAGTTACCCCTATGCCGTGGACTGGGCCGACGAGCACCTGCCCGCCGTCGTCTGGACCTCCCACGGCGGGCAGGAGACCGGACGGGCCCTGGCCGACGTGCTGCTGGGCGCGGCCGACCCTTCGGGCCGCCTCCCGCAGACCTGGTACCGGGGCGACGACGAGTTGCCCGCGCGGCTCGACTACGACGTCATCAGCGGCGGATGGACCTACCTGTACCACCAGGCGGCGCCGCTCTACCCCTTCGGCCACGGCCTGTCGTACACCCGCTTCACCCACTCCGACCCGCGCCTCTCCGAACCGGACACGGCCCAGGACGGCACCGTGACCGTCACCGTCGAGATCGCCAACAGCGGGCAGCGCCAGGGCCGCGAGACCGTCCAGCTGTACGCCCGCGCGCTGGGCGCGCGCTACCTCGCGCCGCAGCTGACGCTCGTGGACTTCCGCAAACTGACCCTCGCGCCCGGTGAGCAGCGCGTCCTGGAGTTCACCCTCCCTGCCTCCGCCCTGGCCCACTGGGACGTCGCCACCGGCGCGTTCACGGTGGACCCCGGCGCGTACGAGATCCTGGTCGGCCACTCCTCCGCCGAGCTCGGGCAGCCTGCGCGGCTCACCGTGACCGGCCCGGCCCCCGCCCCCCGGGCGATGGTCCAACGACGAGTCCTGGCCGTCGACTTCGACGAGAGCACAGGCGTGACCCTGGTCGACGCTACGCGCACCGAAGGCGACGCGGTGACACCGACGGCCGGCGCCGAGCACGCCGTCCTGGTCTTCCGCTCGGTCGACCTGGGCACGAGTGGACCGCTCGCACTGCGCGCCGAGGTCTCGCGTACCGGACCCGGCAGTGCCGTCCTGGAGCTCCACGCCGGCTCGCCCGCCGAGGGCCGGCTGCTCGCGCGCGTCAACGTCCCCTGCACCGGCGGACGTTACGCCTGGACCTCGGTCGACACTCCGCTGAGCGGCGAAGTGAGCGGCGTACACGACCTGCGCCTGGTGCTGCGCGGAGAGCAGCGCCTCGCCGCGTTCACCCTCATCCCGGCCGAGGACGGGAGCGGATTGTGCTGAGCGCGTCCGGCGAGGAGTCCCTGCTCCACTACGGTGAGGCCGCCGCCTCGTTCCTCCAGGCGCTCCCCCTCGGCAACGGGCGCCTCGGCGCCATGCTGTACGGCCAGCTACGGAGCGAGACAATCGAGTTGAACGAGGACACGCTGTGGTCCGGTGGACCGGGCGACCGCAACGACTACCGGGCGGCCGACCACCTGGACGCCCTGCGGCAGGCGGTGCTGGTCGACCGCGACTACGTGCGCGCCGACCAGCTCGCCGGCTCGATGCAGGGCCCTCCGACCGACGCCTACCAGCCACTGGGCACGCTTCATGTCGACTACCGCGAGAGTGGCGAAGCGACCGGCTACCGGCGCTCGCTCGACCTGCGGACGGCCACCGGCACGGTCCGCTGCACCAGCGGCGGCGTCGACTACACCCGCACCAGCTTCGTCTCCGCGCCCTCCCAGGTCCTGGTGCACCGGATCAGCTGCTCGGCCGCAGGCCGGCTGGGGTTCACCGCTCGCATCTCCTCGCCCCACCCGACCACGCGGGAGCGAGAACTGACGATGGGTCGGGCACCGGCCGGGATCGCCGCCGACGGCGTGGAATACGCCCCGGAGGAGGGAACAGGCTTCGGCATCGGGCTGCGGGTCCTGACCGAGGGCGGAACCGTCACCGCCCACCCCGACGGCGGCATCACGGTCGCGGACGCCGACGCCGCCACGATCCTGGTGGCCACCGGCACCGGCTTCCGGGACTGGCGCACAACGCCGACCGGCGCCGACGCGATGATGAGGGGCCAGCTCTCCGCCACCCTCACCGCTGCCGCCGACCGCCCCTTCGCCGAGCTGCACACCGAGCACGTCCAGGACCACCGCCGCCTGTTCGACCGTGCCGGGCTCCGCCTCGGCGACCCGCCACCGAACGGCGCGCGTCCAAGCGGCGCGCGCCCGACCGACGAGCGCCCGAGCAGCGCGCGCCCGACCGACGAGCGCCTCGCCGCCGTCCGTGCGGGCGGGCACGACCCGGGGCTGGTGGCGCTGTACTTCAACTACGGCCGCTACCTGCTGATCGCCTCCTCCCGACCGGGCACCCAGCCCGCCAATCTGCAGGGCATCTGGAACCGCGAGGTCCGGCCGCCCTGGAACTGCGACTGGACCACCAACATCAACACCCAGATGAACTACTGGCCGGCCGAGTCCACCGGTCTCGCGGAGTGCCATGAGCCACTGTTCGATCTGATCGCCGACCTCGCCGAGGCCGGGCAGCGCACCGCGACCGCGTACTACCGCTGCCGGGGCTGGGCCGCGCACCACAATGTCGACCTGTGGCGCAGCACCAACCCGGTGGACGGCGGGCCGCAGTGGGCGAACTGGCCGATGGCCGGGCCCTGGCTGTGCGCACACCTGTGGCAGCACTACCTCTACAGCGGCGACCACAGCTTCCTGGCCGAGCGCGCCTACCCGGCGATGCGCGGTGCGGCGCTCTTCCTGCTGGACTTCCTCACCGAGGACGGCGACGGCGCTCTCGTCAGCTGCCCGTCCACCTCCCCCGAGCACCGCTTCCACGCCGCGGACGGCTCGCTGGTCGCGGTCTCGGCCGGCACCGCCATGGACTACTGGCTGATCGACGAACTCTTCGCCTCCTGCAGCCGGGCGGCCGCCCTCCTCGGCACGGACGCCGACCTCTCCGCCCGCCTCGACGCCGCCCGGGCGCGCCTGCGCCGTCCGCTCACCGGTCCCGACGGGACCCTCCTCGAATGGTGGGACGACTTCGCCGACGAGGACCCGGGCCACCGGCACCTCTCCCATCTCTACGGCCTGTACCCCGGATCACAGGTCACCGCCGAGGGCACACCGGAGCTCCTCGACGCCGCGCGCCGTGCCCTGCACCTCCGGCTGGAGCACGGTGGCGGGGGCACCGGCTGGAGCCTGGCATGGGTCACAGCACTCGCGGCGCGCCTCGGCGACGGCGAGCTGGCCCATCGCAGCGTCACCGCTCTGCTGGCCGGCTCCACCGCGGACAACCTGCTCGACCTGCACCCCCCGAGGATCTTCCAGATCGACGGCAACCTCGGCGCGACCGCCGCCATCGCCGAACTGCTGCTCCGGAACCAGCCGGACGGTATCCGGCTGCTTCCCGCCCTGCCCCGCGCCTGGGGCACGGGCTCGGTGCACGGGCTACGCGGGCACGGGGGAATCGTCGTCGACCTGGAGTGGATCGACCACCACCTGGAACGCGCGACCCTGCACACGGCCCGGGCAGGGGTGGTCACCGTGACCACCCCTGCCCGGGGCAGCGCTCCGCTGGTGGTCGGCCCCGACGACCGGCCCGTCGCGGCCACCCACGCCATCGACCATGGGGAGGTCTGCCGCAGCAGCTTCCCGGCGCAGGCCAACTCCCGGTACCAGCTCGTTCCGGGCTGACCGGTGCCGGCCAAGCAATCCCCGGGGCGATCAGGGCTCTCCCAGGAGGGACACCTCCTCGGACGTGAGCAGGCGGGAGCGGATCAGGAACCGCATCCCCTCCGGCGCCTCCAGGGAGAACCCGCCGCCCCGCCCGGACACCACGTCCACGGTGAGGTGGGTGTGGCGCCAGCGTTGGAACTGGTCCCTGGACATCCAGAACGTCACCGGCTCGGTGACCCCGTCGACCTCCAGGGCGGCCAGCAGCACGTCGGACGCTCCGGTACGGAACTCGCCCTCGATGTAGCACATGGGCGAGCTGCCGTCGCAGCAACCACCGGACTGATGGAACATCAGCGGACCGTTCGCTGCGTACAGCGTGCGCAGTAGGTCCTCGGCGGCCGGAGTGACGGCGACTCGTGACACCTCGTCGGTTGCCATGGCGGCCGCTCGCTCCTAGTAGAAACCCAGCTTCTTGGCCGAGTAGCTGACCAGCAGGTTCTTGGTCTGCTGGTAGTGGTCGAGCATCATCTTGTGGTTCTCGCGCCCGATGCCGGAGCCCTTGTAGCCGCCGAAGGCAGCGTGCGCCGGGTAGGCGTGGTAGCAGTTGGTCCACACCCGACCGGCCTGGATGGCGCGTCCCGCGCGGTAGGCGGTGGTGGCGTCGCGGGTCCACACGCCCGCGCCGAGGCCGTAGAGGGTGTCGTTGGCGATCCTGATGGCGTCGTCGTAGGTAGCGAAGGGCGCCACCGACACGACCGGGCCGAAGATCTCCTCCTGGAAGATCCGCATCGCGTTGTTGCCCTCGAAGATCGTCGGCTCGACGTAGTAGCCGCCGGCCAGCTCGCCGGACAGCTCGGCCCGCGCCCCGCCGATGAGGATCTTCGCGCCCTCCTGCTGGCCGATGTCCAGGTAGGAGAGGATCTTCTCCAGCTGGTCGTTGGACGCCTGCGCGCCGATCATCGTGCCGGTGTCCAGCGGGTGGCCCTGCACGATCCGCCGGGTGCGGTCCACCGCGGCGTCCAGGAACTCGCTGTAGTGTCCCTCCTGGATCAGCGCCCGGGACGGGCAGGTGCATACCTCGCCCTGGTTGAGGGCGAACATGGTGAAGCCTTCGAGTGCCTTGTCCAGGAAGTCGTCGCGGGCGGCGCTGACGTCGTCGAAGAAGATGTTGGGGCTCTTGCCGCCGAGTTCCAGGGTGACCGGCGTGATGTTCTCGCTGGCGTACTGCATGATCAGCCGCCCGGTGGTGGTCTCACCGGTGAACGCGACCTTGGCGACCCGGGGGCTGGACGCCAGCGGCTTGCCCGCCTCGACGCCGAAGCCGTTGACGATGTTGACGACGCCCGGCGGCAGCAGGTCGGCGATCAGGCTCATGAAGAAGTGGATCGACGCCGGCGTCTGCTCGGCGGGCTTGATGACCACGGCGTTGCCCGCCGCGAGCGCGGGCGCCAGCTTCCAGGTGGCCATCAGGATCGGGAAGTTCCACGGGATGATCTGCGCGACCACGCCCAGCGGCTCGTGGAAGTGGTACGCCACCGTGTCGTCGTCGATCTCGGCGAGCGAGCCCTCCTGCGCGCGGATCGCGCCCGCGAAGTAGCGGAAGTGGTCGATGGCCAGCGGAATGTCGGCGGCCAGGGACTCCCGGATGGGCTTGCCGTTCTCCCAGGTCTCGGCGACCGCGAGGGCCTCCAGGTTGGCCTCCATCCGGTCAGCGATCCGGTTCAGGATGTTGGCGCGGTCGGCGGCCGGGGTGCGACCCCAGGCGGGCGCGGCGGCGTGGGCGGCGTCGAGGGCGCGCTCGACGTCCTCGGCTGTGCCCCGGGCGATCTCGCAGAAGGTTGCTCCGGTCACCGGCGTGGGGTTCTCGAAGTAGCGTCCCTGCGCGGGCGGCACGAACTCGCCGCCGATCCAGTGGTCGTAGCGCGGCAGGTAGCTCATCTTCGCGCCGGACTCCCCCGGCGCTGCGTAGCGGGCCATGGTGGTGACCTCCGTCAGGCTGGCTGCCGCCCGTCGTTGGACGGTCAGACTCTGCTCGGCACGCTAGTTCCGGGGACGTTGCGCGAACGTTGCATCGTGCCGGGCGTGGCCCATCAGGCCGTACTCCGCACGGAGTTGGCGTGCCCTGGCGGCGGCGACGCCGCGGTTCGGGGACTGGCAGGGAGAGATCGCCTCGAGCCGCTCCCACACCTGCAGATCGTTGAACCCGATCCGGTCGGCCCAGCTGCGGACGGTGTCGGTGTCGGCGCAGGCGAGCACGGCGGCGCGAAGCTGCGTGTCCAGCCAGCGCCGCTGCGCGCACACCCCGGGGGCCTCCGAACTCGGCAGCAGTGGACCGGAGTAGGCGGCGACCGCGGCGGCGAGGTCGCGCCGGTGCAGCGCGGCCGCGACGTCGAGGAAGTCCGCACCGACAGCCGAGGTCAACCGGTAGGGCCGGGATCCGAGCAGGTCGCCCACGATCCGACGCAGTCGGGTCAGTTCCACCCGCAGCGTGGTCGGGTTGGCCGCGTCCTCGTAGAGGAGGTCGGCCAACTGTTCTCCGGTCAACCCTTCCTGATGCAGCATCAAAAGGATCAGGATCTCGGCGTGGCGCCGGGTCAGGTGAACGGTCCGGCCGCCCAGCAGCAGTACCCCCTCACTGCGGCCCAGCGTCTCCAGCCTCGCGGCGGTCTCGCACGACCGGGGCAGCCACAGCGCGGCCTCGCAGGCCCGAGCGGCCGCCCGGACCAGAGCCAGACTGTGCGGGTTGGCGACGTTGTCGCCGCCGGTGATGTCGATGACGCCCAGGATCCGGCCGCTGACCGGGTCGTGGATGGGTGCGGCCGCGCAGGTCCAGGCCTGCACAGTCTGCCGGAAGTGCTCGGTCGCGAAGATCTGCACCTCATGGTCGAGGGCGAGGGCGGTGCCAGGGGCGTTGGTGCCGGCGTGCGCCTCGTCCCACAGCGCGCCTTCGACGAAGTTCATCCGGGCCGCGCGAGCGCGGGCGACGCGATGGCCCTCGACCCAGAGCAGGCGGCCGGCGGCGTCCGACACCGCCATCAGATGGTCCCCGTCCTCGGCGGCGGTGCCGACGATCTGACGCAGCACACCGATGACCTGGGCCAGCGGGTGGGACGCGCGGTAGCTGAGGAGGTCGTCGTCCAGCAGCGTCACCGGCGGGTCGGTGCCCTGGTCGACGTGGGCGTCGGACGAGCGGAGCCAGGACTGGGCGACCACCTCGCGCAGCCCGGTGCTCGATCCCGCCAGTTCCCGGGTGGACACGAACGCCGCGTGCGCGTGCGCGATCTGGCGCGCCCGCGCCTGCGGGTCCGTACCGACCTCAGCCAGCCAGCCGTTGCCGCTCATCAGTCCCCACCACCGCCGACAGCACTGGATCGATATCGATACTGTCTCCGCCGCGCACCCGGCGCAACGACCCAGCCAGCATTGGCACAAGACCGGTCGGTCCAGGACCGGGCAATCCATGACGGGGCGATCTCAACTGCTCAGCGCAGCAGGTCCACCAGGAGAACGGCGAGAGCCATGCAGGCGAAGAGGGTGTAGGCGCCGAGCGCGCGGCCACGGTCGCCGGCCCGCACCTGCCGCGAGAGGACCCAGCCGAAGACGGCCAACTCCACGCCGGCTCCGGCGACTCCGACCGGGGGAACGCTCAGTCCGACCAGCACCCCGACGGTGGCAAGCGTGTGGAGCACGCCCAGCAGCGAGACGACCCAGAGGTTTCGCCCTTCGAGCACCCCCAGCCGGGTGAGCTGGTCCAGCCGGACCAGGCCCACCTTGGCCCGGGGCACCGCGACGACAGCCGAGGGCACGACCTCCAGCAGGAGCAGGACGGTCAGGGCGACGGCGAGGACGAACATGGCGGTATCCCTGTCGTGTGAGGTCGGAGCGCGGGTGCCGGGCGGGTCCGGACACTACCCGCTCCACGGCGGCGGGCGAGCCGTAGTTCCAGGAAAACCCGTCCCGGCCCCAACAGCCGTCCCAGCCTTGACAGGTGGTCACGCGGGCACCACTGTACGTCTTCGAGAAAGCGCTCTCAGTCCGACGGCCGCTCCACCCGCCCGTCGCCGAGCGGCCGGCCCGACTCCAGGCTCCACGTCCAGAGAAGGTAGGTCGTAGCTCATGTCTTCGTTCAGGGCCGCAGACAGTGGACGTCACGATGAACTTCCGGAACAGCAGCACCAGTCCGCGAGCGGCGGAGGACTGACCCGCCGCTCGTTCATCGCCACGGCCGCCGCCGCGGCCGTCCTCCCGCTGGCCACCGGCGCCACCGTCGCGTCTGCGAGCGCCCCCGCGGCCTCCCCGGGGACCTCCCCCGGCGCCTCCCTGTCCACGCCGACGCAGCCGGACTTCGGTCCCAACGTCACCGTCTTCGATCCCGGCATGCCCGCGAGCCAGATCCAGGCGGTCCTGGACGCCGCCACCCAGCAGCAGGTCTCCAACGAGTTCGGATCGCAGCGCTACGCCTTCCTGTTCAAGCCCGGCACCTACAACGTCGACGCGCAGCTCGGCTACTACACGTCGGTCGCCGGTCTGGGCCTGTCCCCGGACGACGTCACCATCAACGGGGAGGTACGCGTCGAGGGGCAGCGGCAGCCCGACGGCAGCTACAGCGCGCTCACCAACTTCTGGCGGTCGGCGGAGAACCTGGCGGTGAATCCGACCGATGGCATCAACTGGTGGGCGGTCTCCCAGGCCGCGCCGCTGCGCCGGGTGCACATCCGCGGGCGGCTCTTCCTCTTCCCCCGGCAGGGCGGCTACTCCAGCGGCGGCTTCATCGCCGACTCAGCCGTGGACGGCCAAGTGATCAACGCCTCCCAGCAGCAGTGGCTCACCCGGGACAGCTCTGTCGGCAGCTGGTCCAACGGCGTGTGGAACCAGGTCTTCGCCGGCGTGGTCGGCGCGCCCGCGCAGTGCTTTCCCAACCCGCCGTACACGACGCTGCCGACCAGCCCCAGAAGCAGGGAGAAGCCGTTCCTGTACCTCGACGCGTCCGGCGGCTACCGGGTCTTCCTTCCGGCGCCGCGGCACGACGCCGTCGGGACGACCTGGAGCGGCGGCCCCACGGCGGGCTCCTCGATCCCGATCGAGCGGTTCTTCCTGGCCAGGCCGACCGACTCGGTGCATGCCATCAACGAGGCCCTGGCGCAGGGCAGGCACCTGCTGCTGACGCCGGGTGTCTACCAGCTGAACGGGACCATCAAGGTCAAGCGAGCCGGAACGGTGGTGCTCGGTCTCGGCTTCCCGACGCTGACGCCGCTGGACGGTGTGGTGCCGATGACCGTCGGCGACGTGAAGGGGGTGCGGATCTCGGGCCTGCTGTTCGACGCCGGCCCGGTCAACTCCCGCGTGCTGCTGGAGATCGGCAGCGAGCACGGCGGCTGGACCGACCCCTACGATCCGACCTCCGTCCAGGACGTGTTCTTCCGGATCGGCGGCGCGGGCCCCGGCAAGGCCACCACCAGCCTGATCGTCAACAGCGACAACGTGCTGCTCGACAACGTCTGGGCCTGGCGTGCCGACCACGGCACCGGCGTCGGCTGGACCGTCAACACCGCCGACACCGGCGTCGTCGTGAACGGCGACAACGTGATCGCCACCGGGCTGTTCGTGGAGCACTACCAGAAGTACAACGTGATCTGGAACGGCGAGAAGGGCCGCACGATCATGTTCCAGAACGAGTTGCCCTACGACCCGCCGAACCAGGCGGCCTGGACCCACGACGGCGTCAACGGCTACGCCGCCTACAAGGTGGCCGACACCGTGAAGCACCACGAGGGTTGGGGCCTGGGCAGCTACTGCTTCTTCAACGTGGACCCGACGATCCACGCCGCCCGCAGCTTCGAGGCCCCGGTCACCCCCGGCGTGAAGTTCCACGACCTGCTGACGGTCTCCCTCGGCGGCGTCGGGGTGATCGACCACGTGGTCAACGACTACGGCGCGGCGGCGCAGGGCACCGCCACCGTCCCGGTCGACGTGGTCAGCTACCCCGCGAGCTGACCCTGCACCGTCGGCCGCCTCCCCCCGGGAGGCGGCCGATGCCGGGCCAGGCCGGTCACCTGCCGGAATGCGATGGCAGCGGCCTACCGTCCGCTGGCATGCTGGCCAGGTGGAGAGATCGGAGATCTGGATCAGCTTTTCCCCCGAGCTGCACGTGTTCGTCGCGGCGGCGCAGCGGGCCGGACGGTCGGCGGTGGGCACCGACGGCGTCTCGACGCTCGGCCACGTCGTGGAGTCCCTGGGGGTCCCGCTCACCGAGGTCGGGACCCTTCTCGTGGAGGGACGGCAGGTGCGCGCCTCGCACATCCCCAGGCACGGGGAGGAGGTCTCGGTCCGCGAGGTGACGAGGCCGCAGCGGCTCCCGGGACCCGCCCGGTTCCTGCTCGACGTCCACCTCGGAAAGCTGGCGAGGCGGCTGCGGCTGCTGGGCGTTGACGCCGCCTACGAGAACCTGGACATCGGCGACCCGGCCCTGGCCGCGCGCTCGGCCGCCGAGCAGCGGGTGATGCTCTCGCGCGACCGGGGGCTGCTGCGGCGCCGGGAGATCTGGGCGGGCGCGTACATCTACAGCCACCACCCCGCCGACCAGCTCAGGGACGTGCTGGCCCGGTTCGCACCGCCGCTGGCCCCCTGGACCAGGTGCACGGCCTGCAACGGAACGCTCCGCGACGCGGCTAAGGCGTCGGTGCACGAGCAGTTGGAGCACGGTACCGAGCGCTCGTACGACGCGTTCGCGCAGTGCGCCGACTGCGGGCAGGTCTACTGGCGAGGCGCCCATCACGCCGATCTGAACGCGATCGTGGAGGAGGCGCTGCGCGAGTTCGGCCAGCGGTCCGCATCCCGCCCCTGACGCGGCACCTCCGACGCGGCACCTCTGACGCAGCACCTCGCGCGGGAGGTCTATGCAAGCCCCCTTCGTCTCTGGTGATATGTGCATGCCAATACCGGGGACGCCGCTGAGGGGCCACGCGAATGCATCCGATCGACACGTCGATGAGCCGGCGCACGTTCGCGCGTTCCGCGCTCGTGGCAGCCATGGCAGGATCCGGACTCACCGTGGCGGCACGGCCCGCGCGGGCGACCGACGCACCGGCCGGCTCGGACTGGCTGGGCGCGATCGGCTCCCAGGCCTACCTCTCGCAGCTCACCGTTCCGGGAACGCACGACACCTGTTCGCTCTACGGTGGCGCGTTGACGCAGACACAGACGCTGTCGATCCCCGACCAGTTGGCGTCCGGCGTCCGCTTCCTCGACATCCGGTGCCGGGCGATCAGCGGGGTCTTCGCGATCCACCACGGTCCGGTCTTCCAGCACATCTTCTTCGGCGACGTGCTCAACCTCTGCCAGGCGTTCCTGGCGCAGCACCCGCAGGAGACGATCATGATGCGGGTCCAGCAGGAGTACTCGACCCTCGCCGACGCGGACTTCGGCGCGATCTTCGCGGGCTACCGTTCGAGGTGGCCGGGACTGCTGTGGGCCGAGGACCGGATCCCCCAACTCGGCGAGGTGCGCGGACAGGTGGTGGTACTCGCGAACAACTCGGGCCTGCCGGGCATCCCGTGGAACAGCTCGCTCACCAATATCGAGGACGACTACCAGATCGGCACGATCTTCGAGCTCTACTCCCGGAAGTGGCCCGAGGTGTCCGCACACCTGGACGCGGCGCGGGCCTCGTCCAACCCGCAGCAGCTTTTCATCACGTTCACTTCCAGCTCCGGCTGGGGCCTCTGGCCGCAGTCGGCCGCCGACGCCATCGCGCCCGAACTGAGCGGCTACGTCTCGGCGCTGAACGCTGCCGGGCGGCCGGTGCTCGGCACCGTACCGATGGACTTCGTCACCACCGACAGCGTGCGCCCGCTGTACTCGTTGAACTTCGGCGTCTGACGCCGAAGGTTACGACCCAGGTCGTCAGCCACGCAGCCAGTGCCGGCGCCCCAGGCTGATGAGCCGCAGCTGGCGGCGCGCGGTAGCGGCGATGCGCGCTTCGGCGGCCGCGTCGCCCTCCGCCTCCAGCAGGGCGGCGGCGGTGGTGACCGCGTGGTCCACGTAGAGGTCGGCCAGCATCCTCACGTCCGCCGGGTCCCAGCCCTCGGACTCCGGCTGCGCGGCCAGGTCACCGGCCAGGTCGTCGGCGAACTGCCGGAAGCGGGCGTCGATCGCGTCGCGCACCGGCTGCACGCCGCCATGGCGCTCCCGCGCCAGGAAACGGAAGTGCGCGCGGTGCCGGCGTACGTACTCGGCGATCAGGTCGACGGTGCGGTCGATCACCTCGTCCGTGGCGGCCCGTTCGGAGCGGATGGCCCTGACCATCACGCGCAGACTGCCGAAGGATTCGTCCACCAGGGCCACGCCCAGCTCGGGCAGGTCGCGGAAGTGCCGGTAGAAGGCGCTGGGCGTGAGGCCCACCTCCCGGGTGACCTCGCGCAGGCCGACGCTGCTCAGGCTCTGGTGTTCGAGCAGGCGCAACCCGGCGTCCAGGAGGGACTGCCGGGTCTGCTGCTTCTGGGCCTGCCGGACCCCGAGAGTGTGGCTCACCTCATACAGTAAACAACTGTTCTCCCGGCATGGCGACATGGGGGCCGGGGTAATCTGAAACCAGTCAGTGAACAGCTGTACTCTCAACTGCCGCGAACGGAAGCGCCATGGCACTCCTCGTCGGACTCCTCGCCCTCAGCTCCCTGCTCTGGGGCGCCTCTTCCTATCTGAGCCACTCCTCCCTGGCCATCGCCGGCGCCGTCGCCGGCTGCTGGCTGCTCGCCTTCGCCATCCGCGAGCGGGTCGCCCGGGCCCGCCGTCGCACCGCCCAGGAGGGCTGACCCATGGCCACCTCCCAGCTCACCGCGAACGGCCACGGCTCGGACGAGCGGACCCGCAGCAAGGGGGAGGGCGACGAGACCGCGGTCGCGTCGTTCGTCCTCGGGCTGCTGGGACTGTTCATCTTCAACATCGTCCTCGGCCCGTTGGCACTCGTCCTCGCCGTCGTCTCGCTGGTACGGGGTACCGAGCGCCGGGGACGCGCGCTGCTCGGCCTCGCCCTGGGCGTCGCCGACCTGGTGGTGCTCGGCACCCTGATCGCCACCCACACGGGCGGCTTCACCCTGCACCTCGGCATCTGACCGCCCAGAATGGACGGGAGCGGAGCACCGCTCCCGCCGCGTTCCGAGGAGGGGCACGATGCCCGCGAGTGTCGACCTGCTCACCGACGCCTTCGGCCGAGTCCGCGAAACCGTCCACCAGGTACTCAGAGGGCTCAGCCTGGACGATCTCGCGTTCCGGCTGGACCGCGACGCCAACTCGATCGGCTGGCTGGTCTGGCATCTGTCCCGGATCCAGGACGACCACGTAGCCGATGCCGCAGGCATGGAGCAGGTCTGGACCGCGCAGGGCTGGTTCGAGCAGTTCGCGCTGCCCTTCCCCGCCGGGGCGACCGGCTACGGGCACAAGGGGGACGAAGTCGCCGCGCTGCGCGGAGTGCCCGCGCGGTCGCTCGCGACGTACTACGACGCCGTGCACGAGCAGACGATCGCCTATCTCGGCGGCCTTCAAGACGCTGACCTGGACCGGGTCGTGGACACCCGTTGGCAGCCACCGGTGACGCTCGGGGTGCGGCTCGTCAGCGTGATCTCGGACGATCTGCAGCACGCCGGCCAGGCCTCGCTCGTTCGCGGCGTCCTCCGACGCCGCGCCCGCCCCGCGTAGGCGTCCCTTCCGGTCAGAGTGCGCGAAAGCGGCTCACGGCGCGATCCGTTCCATGGGTCGGCCCTGCTGGTACATCTGAGGGGGTTTCACCCCGGCGTTCTGGCCACCGTCGATGGGGAGCACCGCGCCGGTGATGAACGACGCCTGGTCGGAGCAGAGCCACAGCACGGCTGCGGCCACCTCATCGGCGCGCCCGACCCTCCGCATCGGCGTCGACGCGGCAGCCATCGACTGCGCCCGCTCGCCCGCGGCTTCGAGGTGGTGGGTGAGGATCGGGCCCGGAGCCACGACGTTGACCCGGATGCCCTGGTCGGCGTAGTCGAGGGCGGCGACCTGGGTCAGCGAGATGATCCCGGCCTTGCCCGCGGTGTACCCGGCGAGGTTGGCGACGCCGTGCAGACCGGCGACCGAGGCCATGTTCACGATCGCACCGCCGCCCGAGCCACCCAGCATCGCGGCGATCTGGTACTTCATGCCAAGGAACGTGCCGCGAATGTTGGTGCGGATCGCTCGGTCGAAGTCCTCCGGTTCGATGTCGGCCAGCGGAGCCGGGCGCGGACCGTCGGTGGCGTTGTTGAACGCGGCGTCGAGCCGGCCGTAGCTGTCCAGGGCCGCGCCGACCAGCCTCTCGACCGACGCCGCGTCGCCCACATCGGTAGGTACGGCGATCGCGCGTCCCCCGTCGGCGCGGATCTCGGCGGCCACGGAGTCGAGGGCCTGGCTGTCTCGAGCGGCCAGCACCACGGCGGCGCCGGCCCGGGCGAAGGCCTTGGCCGTCACTGCGCCGATCCCCCGGCTGGCGCCGGCGACCAGGGCGACCTTTCCCGCGTATGTGCCTGCGTCGAACATGATCAGACCTCCCGGTAGATGACCGTGCCTCTCTCCTCAGTAGATTAGGCATCTAACAATTCTATGTCAAACGATTTGATGGCTATCGATCGTGCTAGCATCAGGGCATGCCGCGACCCACCCGCCCGCCGATCGGCCTGCACCTCACCCGCGCCGCCAGAGGTGTGAGCCGCGCCTTCGACGACGCCCTGGCGGAGGTCGGCGGGTCGATGCCGGCCTGGCTGATCCTGATCTCGCTGAAGACGCGCAGTCTCGGCAACCAGCGGGAACTCGCCGAGGCGGTGGGGATCCGGGGGGCGACGCTGACCCACCACCTCAATGCCATGGAGGACGACGGACTCGTCGCACGCCGGCGCGATCCGGAGAACCGCCGGATCCAGCGCGTGGAGCTCACCGAGGCCGGCGAGGCCGCGTTCCACCGCATGCGGGAAGCCGCCACGGCCTTCGACGAGCGCCTGCGGCGCGGCCTGTCCGAGGCGGAGCTCGCTACCTTCGAGACCTTGCTCGACCGGCTGCACGACAACGTCTCCGGCTGACCCGGCCGCGGAGTTGACGTCGCGGACGCCCCCCACTGCGGGCCGCCGGAGCGTCGCTCACTCGGAGAGCGGTGAGGTGAACGGCCTCGGACGGGCGGCCCGGGGGGTTAGGGCCTGGGGAGCGACTGAGCTCGGGCGCCCAGCCCTGTCCCTGCCCAGGTCGTTAGCCGGCGCGGTCCTGCAGGTCGGCCAGGGCGACGGCCCAGCGGATGTACTTGTTACGGCCGAGGTCGCCGACGGTCTTGATGTTTCAGCGCGGCGAGGGCTGGTGCATGGGCATCGGTGAGGCCCTGGATCGCGGCTACGGGCGCGGAGACCACCTCGGGGATCGGGAGGTTCTCGTACTGCTTGTCCAAAAGCTTGTCGAGGTTGACGGTGACCGACATGAGCTGCCTCCGGCGTGCGGGAAACGGGCGGACCGGCCCGGCCGCAGCGGGCGGGCGCCGGGCTCCGCTCCCCCAGCCTCGCTCTTCGGACCATGCTCTGCGCTCGGTGGTGGCCCATTCGGACCACCCCTCTGCCCCGACTGTTCGGGGTCGGCTCAGGGGGTCGCGGATGCCGAGGTCGAGGGGGCCGAGGAGGTCGAGGAGGCCAAAGACGTCGAGGACGCCGCCGACGCCGTCGCTGAAGCGGTGGCCGACGGGGACGTGGAGGCGGCGGGGGACGACGTCGCCGAGGTGGAGGCCGACGTCGACGCCGGGCCGGTGGAGGCGACCGGGGAAGCGGACGACGAGTTGGTCGGGGCGGTCGGACCGGCGGACGTCGGCGCTGCGCTCGGCGGGACCGGGCTGCTCGGAGTGTTCCCGGGAGCCGACGGGTGCGCACTCCCGCCGGGGGTCGCCACCCTGTTCGGTGCGGTTGCCGGGGCGGCGACGGAGGGGGCCGAAGCGGTGAAGGCACTGGCGGCGGTACCGGCCAGGGGCACGACGGCCGTCGCCACGAGCCCCCCGCCCGGTATCGCGGTGGTGGCGCCGCCCGACGCGAGCTGCGCACCCGTGGCAGGGGCGAACGCGGCGGGGCTGAGCGAAAGCGGCGAGGTCGCCGCGACGAGCGCGGACCTCGGCTGCGCCACCGGGGACCCGCTCATCGCCCCCGGAGCGGGCTGCGCGGGCGTGTCGCCGAGCGGTCGAGCGGCGGCGGAGGCCGACTGCTTCGCAGGGGACTGCCCGTAGGCCGCGAGGCTCACCACCGCACCGGCACCGAGCGCGACGAGCACGGCACCCGCGAGTGTTCGGCTCCCACCGACCGTGCGCCGGGGCGCGGCATGCCGCCGGCGCACGTCCTCCGTCCGACGACGTTCTGCACCACCACGTTCTGCCCCACCACGTTCTGCCACGCCACGCACCGTTCGGCTGCTCCGGGACGTACCTGCGGGTGCGGCCACGACGTACGCGCCCGAGTGGTCGCTGAGGCGACCGGCGGGGGTGAGGCGAATCACGCCCTCGGGAGCGTGCGAGGTGCCCGTCCCGCGCGGGTCGTCGGGCAACGAGGGGAGTCTGCTGGTGTCCATGATGTGAGACCGTCCGGGCATCGGGGCAGGAACGGAGCGCGTCTGCGGCCAGGTGGACTGGCTGTCCTGCACACCGTGGGAACGATGCCGGGCCGCGGGGAGAAGTCGCACTCCCGGGTCGGGTGTCCGAGGAACATACCTGATGTCCGCAGAAGCTTCGAGTCACTCCTGGTACCTGTGGGACCAGAGTGACATGTGCGACATCAGGGACCAACTGCCTCGGCGACTCGTCCGTGGGCCACAGGACTCCGCGGGCCCAGGACAGGGTGAGCTGTCCGACCGTCAACCGATCGGGCACGGATTCACCCTCCTCTCGCGGGATCGCGATCCGGCCCATCCGCCGAGCCCGGAGTCCTCCAGCTCCGGTATGACCCGGCCCGCAGCTTGCCCTCCGAGTGCGGATGGCCGCCTGCGGCTGCCACGCTTAGGTTTCTGACCATGAGCACGTTCGCGCCGCAGGCTCCGCTGGTACCTCCCGCGCGGACAGCAGGGCCGCCGCTCCGGTGGATCCCCCGCTACGCCCCGGTGTGGGCCGCCGGGGCGACCGCGTTACTGCTGACACTGCTGTGGGCACGTTTCCTCGCCGCGGTCGGCGGGGATCTCGCGGCCCAGTGGGCCTGGGCGGACTTCGCCGCGCGACATCCGGACTCGGCGTACGACCTGGCCTGGTACGGCGGCATGCACCCCGCCTCGTACAGCGTCCTCGGGCCCTGGCTGATGGCACTGTTCGGGGTACGCACGGCCGCGGTGACGGCCGGTACCGTCTCGGCTGCTCTGCTCGCGCTGCTCGTGCTGCGAGCACGGGTCCGACGGCCGCTGCCTGTGGCCCTGTGGGGGGCCGTCGCCCTGTCCTGCAACGTGGCCGCCGGCCGGGTGACCTTTGCCATCGGATGCATGTTCGGCCTGGCCGCTGTGGTGGTCGCGGCCGGAGCGGACCGGGCCTCGGGGTGGCGGCGGAGCGCCGGATCGGCCGCGTTCGCGCTGCTCGCCACCTTGGCCAGTCCGGTGGCGGGACTCTTCGTCGAGGTCGTGGCGGCAGCGCTGCTGCTCACCGGTAGCCGCAGGATCGGCTGGTCGCTGGCCGTGCCACCGGCCCTGGTGGTCCTGGTCACCACCCTGCTGTTCCCCTTCTCCGGGGTCGATCCGATACCGGCGCCGACCGTCGTGATCTGCGCCAGCTGCGCGCTGGCGGCCGCTCTGCTCAGTCCGCGGTCCTGGCGGGCGGTCCGGGCGGGTGCGGCCGTGTACGCCCTCGGCGCCGTGCTCACCTGGGCTTTCAGTACGCCGATCGGGGGCAACGTCCAGCGGCTGGCGCTGATCTTCGGCGGCGTGGTGCTCCTGGCCGCGCTCTGCGCCCACCCGCCCCGGTCCCGGCGGCGGACCGCGGCCCCGCTGGCCGCATTCGTGGCTGCGGCCTACTGGACGATCACCGCGGACGTCGTCGGCATCCCCGCGCCGTCGACGACTGGGCAGGCCGCACCCCTCGTCGCCGAACTTCACCGGCTCCATGCCGACGAGAGCCGTCTCGAAGCGGTCCCCATGCTCAATCACTGGGAGGCGCGAGGGCTGGTCTCGGCCGCCGACCTGGCCCGCGGTTGGAACCGCCAACTCGACGTGCAGCGCAACCCGCTCTTCTACGACGGCACGCTCACCGCCACGAGCTACCACGCTTGGCTGCGGCGCTGGGCCGTCGGCTACGTCGCCCTGCCCGCAGCCGCGACCGATTCGGCCGGGCGCGCCGAGGCGGCTCTGGTCCGCGGCGGACCCGCCTGGTTGCAGGCGATCTGGCACGACCGGAACTGGCAGCTGTACCGCTTCACCGACGCCCTCCCACTCGCCGCTCCGCCGGCCACGGTCGGGCACGCCGACGCCGGCGAAGTGGTACTCACCGTCTCCACCGCCGGTCGGGCGACGGTGCGCATCCCCTGGTCCCCCTGGCTCGCCGTGCACGGGCCGGCCGGCGCCTGCCTCGCACGGGACGGGGACTGGACCGGGCTGGACGCACCCACCCCAGGGGTCTACCGGATCGACGCACGCTACACCTGGCCCAGGGGCACTCCCTGCTGACCGGCCACAGACCGCACCCGCAGACCGCACCGCAGGTCAGCGGATCTGACGGCGGACCAGCTCATGGAACGGACTTCCGGCGTCGGCGAGCAGTTCGGCAGGCCGTCCCTGCTGGACGATCCGGCCCTCCGCCATGACGAGCACCCGGTCGGCGTCCATGACGGTGGACAGCCGGTGGGCGATCACGATGCGGGTGGCTCGCAGCCTGCGGGTGCTCTCGATCACGACGCGCTGGGTCTCGTTGTCCAGTGCGCTGGTGGCCTCGTCGAAGAAGAGCATGCGCGGGCGGCGGATCAGGGCCTGCGCGATCATCAGGCGCTGTCGCTGCCCGCCGGAGACCGTGCCGCCGCCGTCGGAGAGCACGGTGTGCATGCCCATCGGCATGCGCTTGATGTCCTCGGCCAGTCCGGCCATCTCGGCGGCCTCCCATGCCTCCTCCAGGGAGAACGTCTCCGCGCCGCAGATGCAGTCCAGAATCGAGCCGGTGAACGGCTGCGCGTTCTGCAGGACGACTCCGCACTGACGGCGCACGGCCGTCCGGTCGAGGGAAGCCAGTTCCTGACCGTCGTACAGCACGCTGCCGGAGGCCGGCCGGTCGAAGCCGATCAGCAGCCGGAGCAGGGTCGACTTGCCGGAGCCGCTCGCCCCGACGATCGCGACGAACTCGCCCGGCCGCACCCGGAACGACACGTCGTCGAGCACGAGCGGCCCGTCCTCGGCGTAGCGGAACGACAGCTGGCGGACCTCGATCTCGCCGGACAGGACGCCGGGCGCCGTGCTCCCGCCGGCTACCTCGGGGACCTCGTCGAGCACCGGCTTGATCTGCTCGAACAGCGGCAGCACCGAGGCTCCGGAGAGCAGCGCACCGGTGAGCTGCGTCACCGAGGTCAGCACCATGGTCACGGCGGTGCTGAAGGTGAGGAAGCTGCTCGCCGAAAGGGTCCCCCGGGCCGGGCCGGCGAGCAGCATGAACATCATGAGCGTGCAGAACGGCAGATAGAGCGCGTTGAAGACGGTGATCAGGTTCTTGATCCGGCCCACCCGCCGCTGCAGTTCACGGCTGCGGGCGAACTCGCCCGCCCAGGCCGCGTAGGCGAAGTCCTCGGCCGCGGCGACGCGCAGTTTGGGCAGTCCGCGCAGCGTCTGGAAGGCCTGGTTGTTGAGCTTGTTGTTGAGCACGATCAAGCGGCGCTGCCACCGCAGCTGCCACAGGCCCAGGGCCAGGAACACCGTGCCGATGACGGCCAGCATCGCGACCGCCGTCAGCGCCAACGGGACGCTGTAGCACAGCAGCAGGACGAGGTTCACCGTACCGACCGTGCCTGCCTGCACGGCCACCGAGCTGATGCCGGACAGCACCCGGCGGATGGCGCTGACGCCCATCGCGGCGGTGGCCAGCTCTCCGGTGGAACGCTCGGCGAAGAACCGTGTCGGCAGCCGCAGCAGCCGGTCCCAGACCGCCGGTTGCAGCGTGGCTTCGACACGGCCTTCCAGCCGCAGGATGGAGATGTTCTCCAGCAGCATGAAGGCGGCGGAGACGACGGTGGTGGCCACGATCGCCAGCGAGGTCTGGACGATGAGGCTCTTCTCGGCGTTGGGCACGAAGGTACCGAGGACCTGTCCGGTCGCGATCGGGACCATCGCCCCGAGCAGCACCGCCACCAGTCCGCCGAGGACCAGGTTCCGCAGGTCGGTCCGGCTGCCGCGGAGACTGAAGCGGAGCAACCGCCATGCGGGCAGCGGCTGTTCCGGCAGCGGGCGGTAGAACATGACGGCGTGGGGCTGAAAGTCTGCCGCGTTCGTCGCACTGACTCTCGTCCGCCGTCCGGTGGTGGGATGCACGGCCTCGTAGCCACCTCGCCGCCACAGCAGTGCGACCGGGGAACCGGTCCCGGACCGATGGCCCACCAGGGGACCGGCGTTCTCCCGCCACCAGCGCCCGGAGAGCCTGACCGCGCGGGTGCGGAACCGTGAACTCAGGGCGATCCGCTCGACGGCACTCAGCCGGTCGTTCGACGCGGCACCCGGCCCGGGCGCCGTGACCGTGACCCCGGTGGCGGCGGCAACCGTCCGGCACACGGCGAGGGCGGCCTCGTCGGACCCTGCGGCCGGACTCCCGGCGCCCTTCCCCGACGCATGGGCGGAGATGCCCCCGGACGGGTTGCCGGGCCTCTTGATGGAGGCCAGCAAGGCCCGATCCGCCTGCGCCCGGACGGCTTCGCCGGCCTTGATGCCGGCCGCCGTCCGGTCCTCGTGGGCGCGCTCCAGCTGTTCGATCCGGCGATCCACCGCGAACAGCAGCCGGGTCTGCTGGCTGACCAGTCGCTGCCACATCACGCCGTCGATGAGCAGGTCCCTGGCCGCCTCCGTGCTGAACGCGGCGCCGTACTGGAGGCTTCCGGGGTCGACCGACATCCACAGGATGCCGTCGTCGGCGAACGCGTCATCAGCCGCCGGTGCCGGCCGGTCCAGCGGCGTCTCGAACACGGCACGCAGGCTCCGGCCGATACCGCGGGCGAACGCGTCCTCCAGCGGACTGAGGCCGGGCTCGGCGCCGCCGTACGACCACGGGTCGTGGTAGTCGGGACGGAGCAGCTCCCGAAGCTGGATCCGGTGCAGCACGCATCCCTGCAGGGGCCTTCCGACCAGCGTGTGCCGCGGTCCCTCGACCGGCCCGAGCAGCAGGGCTCCCGTCTCCAGCCGACCGAGGAAGTGCCAGCGCCCCTGCTCGGCGGCGTCGACCGCGAACAGGTCCATCGCGCCGTCCACGACCAGCCAGAGCACATCGGGCCCCTCCAGCGGAAGGCTGCGCAGGCTCGCGCAGTCGACCGGGCCGCCCAGACCGCCCAGGGCGCCGACCACGACGTCGCCGGGCCAGGGACCGGCGGCCATCACCTGCTGAACCGCTGTCACGTCAGTGCCCCCGAACTCAATGCTCACGGACCAACTCGGCGTACCGGCCCCCGGCAGCGACCAGTTCCTCGTGCCGTCCGCGTTCCACCACGGTCCCGTGGTCCAACACGACGATCTCGTCGCTGTCGCGCACCGTGCTCAGCCGGTGCGCGATCACGACACAGGCGCAGCCGCGCCGCCGCACGTTGTCGATGATCACCTGCTCGGTCTCCGCGTCCAGGGCACTCGTCACCTCGTCCAGGACCAGCACGCTGGGCCGGCGGACCAGTGCCCGCGCTATCTCCAGCCGCTGCCGCTGACCACCGGAGAAGTTGCGGCCGTCCTGCTCCACCCGGCTGTGGATGCCGCCGGGGCGCCTGGAGACCGTGTCGTGGACGGCAGCGTCCTTGAGCGCGGCGACGACGGCCTCGTCCGGTATCGAGGGATCCCACAGCGCCACGTTGTCCCGGACCGTGCCCTCGAAGAGGAAGACGTCCTGGTCGACGAACGAGACCGAGGCGGACAGCGAGCTGCGGGAGATCTCCTCCAACCGCTGCCCGTCGATCCGGATCTCGCCCTCCCAGGGTTTGTAGAGGCCGGAGATCAGCCGGGACACAGTGGATTTACCGCTGCCGGACCCACCGACCAGCGCGACCTGCCGGCCGGGGCCCACCGACAGCGAGAAGTCGGTGAGCAGCGGCTGGTCGAGCGGGCTGTAGCCGAAGGTGACGCCTTCCAACGTGACGTGCCCGCTGAGCCTGCGCGTGCTCGCGGCCGGCTCGCGCCGCGAGTACAGCGGATCCACCGGGAAGCTCTCGACGTCCTTGAGCCGGGCCACGTCGGCCGCGAAGTCCTGGATCCGGCCGGCTACGCCGTTCAATCGGGTGACCGGACCGGTGAAGCTGGTCACCAGCGCCTGGAAGGCCACGAGCAGACCGATCGAGATGCCGCCGTCCGCCGCCCGCTGACCGCCGATCAGGAGGATCAGCGCACTGTTGAGCGCTGCGAGCGTGGGTGCGACGACGGCCAGCACCGCGCTCGGCACGCCGAGCCGCTGCTGCCCGTCCAGGGTGATCGCGTGCTGGCCGGCCCAGCGGCGGAAGTATCCGCTCTCCCCTCCCGTGGCCTTCATGGTCTCGATCAACTGGAGCCCGCTGTAGGAGGTGTTGGTCAACCGGGCGCTGTCCGCGCGCAGCTTCTGGACGCCGGTTCCCCGGATCCGCACCACCAGCCGCAGCGCCACCACGTTGAGCAGCGCGATCAGCACCCCGAGGACGGTCAGCTGTGGGTCGTAGCTCCACAGCAGCAGCGCGTAGAGGATCACCACCACCGCGTCCACGCCGGCGGCGGCGAGATCCCTGGCCAGGGTCTCGGCCACGGTGTCGTTGGACTGCAGCCGCTGGACCAGGTCGGCCGGGTTGCGCTGGGTGAAGAAGGCGACCGGCAGCCTGAGCAGATGTCGCAGGAACCGGGCGCTGCTCAGCGTGGACGAGATCATCCGCCCGCGCAGCAGGTTCGCCTGTTGCAGCGCGGTCAGCCCGGCGGTCAGGACCACCATGGCCGCCATCGACGCGAAGAGCACGGGCAGCAACGACGTCTGGTTGCCGATCAGGAACATGTCGATGTACGTGCGGCTCAGGGCCGGCAGCACCGCGCCGACCACGACGAGCAGGAAGCTGGCGAGCACCGCGGCCAGCATCGTGCCCGAGGTGCCGCGCAGCCGCGCCGGCAGGGCGCGCACGATCCCCGGCCGCCGGCCGGCCCGGCGGAATCCGTCGCCGGGCTCGAAGGTCAGCACGACGCCGGTGAAGCTGGAGTCGAACTCCTCCGCCGACACGAATCGACGGCCCCGGCCCGGGTCGTTGAGATGCACGCCGCGGCGGCCGAAGCGGCGGCCCATGCCGTCGTAGACGACGAAGTGATTGAACTCCCAGAACAGCACGGCCGGTGCCTGGACCTGCGCCAGGGCGGCCGGCTCCATCTGCATGCCCTTGGCAGTGAGGCCGTACCCGCGTGCCGCCTTGAGCAGGCTGCTGGCCCGGGAGCCGTCGCGGGACACGCCGCAGGCGATGCGAAGTTCCTCAAGCGGCACATGCCGGCCGTGGTGCCCGAGCACCATCGCCAGCGAGGCGGCACCGCACTCCACGGCTTCCATCTGAAGCACGGTGGGGCTGCGCACCGCCTTCGGCTTTCGCGGCCTACGCCCCTTCGCGGTGGGCTCGGGCAGCGCGCGCCTCGGGCGGTGCCGCCCGGCGTTCGGCTGGTTCGGACGGTGTCTCCCGCGCCCCGGAAGCGGCATCAGCTCCGCTCCGGCGGGTTCGTGGCGCGCGGTCACGGAAGGAGCCAAGCGATCGGATGCTGGGCGGCCAGGTGGACGGTGCCGCTGACCAGGGTCGTGGACCCGATCGCGTACGGGGGGCCCTGCGCCGACGACCACGCGTACCCGGACTGCGTGCCGCTCGACCGGTCCAACTGCACCGTGACGGCCACCGGTTGGCCCTGCGCCGAGAACTGCGCGCCCAACTGGCCGTCCCCGAGGAAGCCGGTGATCTGCTGCTGCGTCTCTGGAACCCGGCCGACCGCCAGGACGCGCCCGCGCAGCACTCCGTACCGTTGCGCGGGCACCGACTGCACGGTCAGGTCGACCGCGGAACCGACCGGGATCGCCGATCCACCGCTGCTCGGCGCGTACAGCACCGCCAGCAGCGGGTCACTCGGACTGGTGACGCGCTCCAGCGTCGCGAGATCCGCCCCGGTCGCGACCACGGCACCGATTCTGGCCGACAGGGCGGTGAGCCTGCCGGCGGCGACCGTGCGCACGATCTCGACCTTCCGGTCCGTGCGCACGCTCAGCAACGGCGCGCCGTTGGACAGCATGTCGCCCTCATTGGCGTATACGGCGGTGACCTGACCCGCGACCGGGCTCTGCAGGGTGTAACTTCCTTCCGCGAAGGTCAGGATTCCGGGTGCACTCAGCTCGGGCGAAACGGAGCCGGTCATGGCCCAGAAACACGCTACGGCCATAACCACCACCGTGACCGCCAGCACAAGCCGACCCTGCGGCCGGGCCAAATGCACCGGTACGTCGAGCTCCTCGGGCGACTGCAGTTTGGAAAGCGCCTTCTGGCGGAACTGCACAGAATTATTCCTTAACCCGCACCGGTCACGGCCGGACGCAGCGGCGCCCAACCGTGACAAACGAAATCCAGCGCATCGACGCTCGGGAGAGCAGCGACGGGCCCCGGCCCGAGGAATCCCGGGGCCCATCGCCGGCTCCTAGACCGACCGGCACATGGGGGGCGGTCGGTCTTGTGCCCCGGGCGGTGACGCCTGGTGGCGATGCCTGCCGTCAGAGACCGGCGAGACCGGTGACCTGAGCCGGGACCAGGCTCGTGACCTGCGAAACCGTCTGCGAGATGGAGATGGGCAGGACGGACTCGGCGGCTCCGAGAACGGGCGAGGCGACGCCGGAGACGTCGAGGCCAAGCAGGCCGACGCCGCCGGACACGCCGTCCAGATCGGTGTCGGAAATCTCGCGGGTCTCGATCTGGGGCGTGAAGTCCTTACGCATGACTTGCGCTTCCCTTCATTGCTGTGGGGTGTTCCTGGATGATTTCGGCCGGGTCTGGAGGACGCCAAGCCGGCCGGTTCAACGGTCGCCTGGTCCCGAATTCCTGAACCAGTCCTTGTGACTTCCGCCGATTGATTGATCAAACCATCTCAACAGGCTTCCCGTCCAGCCGACTTGTCGGATATTCGGTGAACATTTTCGCACCTGACCGCAAAGGCGTGCAGTATTGCCCACGGAATTGTGACGACTTCTTCACATGGTTTCCCGAGGCCCCATTCCGACGGCTGTCCGTGCCGCAGGGCCGCCCACCCCGAGGGGTGAACGGCCCTGCCGGTCACGCGAATTACTACGGAGGCCAACTGATCGGACGTCACTTCCCGGTCGGCACCTGGTCCAGGCGGTACACCCGGCCCTCGGCGTCCCGGCGAATGCCGAACAGTTGTTCCGGATGCTGCGTCAAGCCGGTCGCCAGTCCGGCGAGAGTGCTCAGGGACGAACCCGCGCCGGCACTCAGCGGTGCGGTGGTGGTCACCACCGCGTCGGGAACCACCCGCAGCCACTGCCCGGCGCCGGCCAAGGTGAGCTGTCCGTGCACGCAGGTGACCGGGACGGCATACAGCAGCGCGTCCACGCCGGGGGCGAGAGTGCCGGGCAGTTGGAGCGCGTGCAGCCGCACCAGGGTCTCGCCCGCCTGAGCTGCGGCGCAGGCCACCACCTTGCCGGGGTCCGGCAGCGCTGACGTCGCGGACACCGAGGGCCCGGTCGGTGTGACCCGGCCGGAGGCGGTGGGCGCGGCCGGGTCACCCGGGCGGCTCGGGGCCAGGGAGGGGTGCGGTTCCGACGGGTGCGGCGTGTCCGTCGCGGAGGGGGCGATCCCCGGCGCGGAGGCGGACGGCGCCCCGCCGGATACCGGTGGAACCGGCCGCGGCGCGGGTCCGAACACACCGGAGATCGCGAACGCCGTACCGCCGACCAGCAGCCCGGACAGGGCCAACGCCGGCACGGCCAGCAGCCGGCGCCGGTGCCGCCGCTCCGCCAGGCGGCGCAGCTCGGGTCCGCTCAGCGGCGGTTCGCCCGCAGCGCTTGCCGCGAGGCCGCGCAGCGACTCCCGAAAGCGCTCATTCCGTTCGCTCATCACGCTGACATTTCCATCAGGTCGTCGGACAGATGCTTGGCCAGGGTCGCCCGGGCCCGGGACAGGCGGACCTTCACGGTGCCCTCCGGCGCCCCGGTCTCCCTGGCTACGTCAGCCACGGGCAGGTCGCACAGGTAGTGCAGGACAACCACTCGACGCTGCTCCTCGGGTATCTTGCGCAACGCTGCGACCAGCGCGGTGTACTCCGGCCCCGGGCTCGGAGCATCCGGCGGGGCGCCGTGCCGGAACACCGCCAGCAGGGAGCTGCGGGTCCGCCGCCACCTGCTGACCGCCAACCGCCAAGCCACGGTACGCACCCATGCCTCCGGCGCCCGCGCCGCGGACAACTCCTCGCGTCCGTGCCAGGCCCGGACGAACGCCTCCTGGACCACGTCCTGCGCCTCGGCCAGGTTCCCGGTCATCGCGTACAGCTGACCGACCAGCCGCGACCAGCTGCCGGCGTAGAACTCGTCGAACTCGTCAGGCGACAAGCGCTCCCGCTCCCTGCTCCGGCGGTACCCGGCCGTTCCCGCTGCGCGCGGAGGGCCGAGTACCGGGCGCAGCCACTTCGGCTGCGCACTCGATTCGCCACGTTCTCGCTCCCCCGGGCGTCGGTCCGAACATCCTGCCGAACGCCCTTGCCGAAGCCCCGGCCGGGGCCGGGGTCGGCACCGGACCGGCGCGCCGCACGCCATGGGATGGGGGGAGTCGCCATCGCCGCACGGAAGGCGCCGGTCCGGAGTCTGTCATCGCCGTACCCGCATCAGCGCAGCAGGCTCAGCACACCGGTGAGGTCCGGAGTCACCGGGCTGATCCTGGACACGCCGGGGCAGACCGTGAGCGGCTGGTGCGTTCCGGTCGCGGTGGAGACCGGGATCTGCAGCACCCCGGACTCACCCGGGATGGTCAGCGCCACGTCCTGCAGGGTCGGGCACCCGGCGGCGCTGGTGAACGAGGCGCCCACGTACGCGGTGCCGCCGGCGGCGATGGTCACCGCACCGGGGGCGGGGCTGCCGACGTTGGTCGCCTTGACGCCCGCGAGGGCGTTCCCGACGGCTATGGGGGTCAGTCCGGTCCAGCCGCTCAGCACGCAGGAGTGGTCGGTGGTGTTGACCAGCGACACCACCGTCGCCAGGATGCCGCCCGGCAGGTTGCCGACGTTGATCCCGGACGCGGCATTCGGGATGCTGACGCTCCCCTTGAGGCCGGACACCGCGCACGTCCCGCTGGCGCCGGCGACGGCCTTGCCGGCCGCCGTGCCGGCGGCCGACCTGACCCCGCCGACGGTGCCTGCGGCGGCACCCGCGACGCCGGTCACCTTGCCGGTGACCGTCGAGGCCACGCCACTCGGCAGGACGGAGGGGACGGCCGAAGCGGCCTCCGCGGCCGTGCCCGCGGCCGAGGAGGCCGCCGCACTGGCGACGCCGACGGGCTTGGCGTGATCGCCGACGACGGTGCCGGCAGCTGACTTGCAGCTGGTCAGGCTCAGCACGACGAGACCGCTGACGGCGACGGCGGCGAGGTGCCGGTGGGTGCGCGTAGCACGCATGAGGCCTTGCTCCCTGGGACTGGGGGATGAGGGACTGCAGAACCGGGGGACGATTCATGCCCTCTACGCAGCCCGGCACCTTCCCGGTTACATCCGCCGCGTCGCTTTCTTCGTGACCTGGGTCACAGTGCTGACGGCCGCCGTGCGACGAACTGTCCGCCCAGGCTCAGGCGGCCGCGTCCACCTCGTCGATGCGTCGGCGCCATTCGGCGGCGCTGGTCGGGTTGCCGAGCCGCTCGTAGATCTCGGCCGACTCCCTCCACGCCCGCACCGCGCCGTTCTGGTCGCCGCTCGTCCTCAGCACGTC
Source organism: Streptacidiphilus sp. MAP12-16 (assembly GCF_041262165.1). Classification (NCBI taxonomy): domain Bacteria; kingdom Bacillati; phylum Actinomycetota; class Actinomycetes; order Kitasatosporales; family Streptomycetaceae; genus Streptacidiphilus; species Streptacidiphilus sp. MAP12-16. The sequence goes on along the minus strand of NZ_JBGCBY010000013.1, from coordinate 180,109 downwards.
GCCGAGCGAGCCGATCGAGTTCGCCAGCACGTACTGGTCGTCGATGTCCCGGGCGATCGCCACGGCCGTACGGAGAGCCTCGGCGGCCTCCGGTAGCCGGTCGAGCGCCGCGTAGGCCTCGCCCAGGTTCAGCATGCCGATCCCCTCCCCGGCAGCGGAGCGGGCCTCGCGGGAGGCCGGGATCGACTCCTGGAACGATGCCACCGCCTCTTCGGCGCGGCCGAGTTCGAGGTACAGCAGGCCCAGGTTGTTCAAGGTCGCCACGAGCCCGTAGAGGTTCGCGGCTTCCCTCCGGAGCGGCAGGGCCCGCTCGAACCAGGGCAGCGCCTCCTCGTGCCGGTCCGCGAAGTAGTACGCCATCGCGATGGACTCGGTGGCTGCCGCCTGCCCGTGCACGTCACCGCGCCGTGTCTGGATCTCCAACGACGCGTGGGCGGCCGCCAGGGCCTCGTCGATCTGCTTCAGCTCCATGTGGGCGTGGGCCAGGCTGTTGAAGGTGCACGCCTCGTGTTCCAGCCGGCCGGTGCGGCGCGCGCTCTCCAGGCTGACCGCCTGCGTCTCCAGCACGATGTCCAACTCCCGCCGGAGCAGCAGATGGTGCAGCGTCTCCATGGGGAGCAGTTGCGCCGTCGCCTCGATCCGCAGCTCGCCCGCCTGGACGGTGACGGCGCGAATGTTGGACTGCTCGGCGTCCAGCCACGCCAGCGCGTCGGCGTAGGAGTCAAAACGAAGCGTCGTGGCCGGCTCCGGCACCTCCGCCAGGTCGAAGCGGCGGCGCTCGGGCTTGACCAACTCCATGGCCTGGTACGCGCTGTGCAGGTACCAGCCACCGAGCCGTTCCACCGCTGCCCGGCCGTCGGCGTCGGGCTCGGGATCGGCGACCAGCTCCCGGGCGAACAGGTGCAGCAGGTCGTGGACGCCGTACCAGCCGGGTCTCGGCTCGCGCACGAAGTGGATGTCCACGAGCCGGTCCATGGCCTGCCTGATGGCGTCGGTGGAGCGGTCGGCGAGCGCGGCGACAGCAGGCAGGCTGATCTCGCCGCCCTGCCACAGGCCGAGCAGGCGGAAGATCCGCGCGGCTTCCCGGTCGGGCGCGGAGCTCGATCCCGCGAGCGTGTCGTGGCTCAGACCGAAGGAGACGCGGACCCCGAGGTCGTCGACCACGAGTTCGCGCAGACGGCTGCGACGTTCCGCCAGCCGGTCCGCCAGGGATGCCAACGACCAGTCGGGGCGCGCGACCAGACGTGCCGCCGCGATCCGGACGGCCAGTGGGTGCTGGTCGCACGAGTCCAGGATGCGTGCCCTGGCCTCCGGCTCGTCCCGCCCGCGCTCCGCCCCCACGATCGCGGCGAACAGCAGCTCGGCCTCGTGCCTGGCCAGCCCGCCGAGTTCGGTACGGGCGGACACGCTCAGGCTGGCGCAGCGGCTCCGGCTGGTCGCCAGGACTCCGCAGGTCGCCGATCCAGGCAGCAGCGGGCGCAGCTGTGCGGCGTCGCGTACGTCGTCCAGCAGCACGAGCACCCTCCTCGACGCGAGGTGGCTGCGGTAGAGGGTCTCCCGTTCCTGATCGTCGCGGGGTATCGCCGAGTCGGAGACGCCGAGGGCGCGCAGGAAGGACGAGAGCGCGTCGCCGGGCGCCATCGGGCGGCTGCCCGAGCCGCGTAGGTTGAGGAACAGTTGCCCGTCCGGAAAGCCGGCCGCGAGCTGGTGCGCGACCTGCACCGCAAGGGTGGTCTTGCCGACGCCGCCGGCGCCGGAGATGAGGCACAGCGATGCCGTGCCGGCTCCCCCGGTGGCAGTCGGCAGGGGCGCGGTGGCGAGCGCGTCGCACAGGTACTCGACCTGGCTCGCCCGGCCGGTGAAGTCCCGCAGGCCGCTGGGCAGCTGGGCGGGGACCGCGGGCCGGTCAGCCGGAACGGCGGCGGCGAAGCCGGACGAGGCGGTGTCGGCGGCCGGGTCGGTGGCGCGGACCGAGGCGGGTGACGACCCGTCGAGCGGCCAGGGCGGCAGCGGCGTCCCGGCCAGGATCGCGGCCTGAAGGGCCTGGCTGTGCGCTCCCGGCTCGACGCCGAGCTCGCCGACCAGGCTGCCGCGCAGCCGGGCGAACTCGTCAAGCGCCTCCGTCGAGCGGCCGGCGGCGAACTGGGCGCGCATCAGCAGGCAGGACAGCTGCTCCCGATAGGGGTGGTCCGCCTGCAGGCGCAGCACCCGCTCCAGCGCCTCACCGGGACGCCCCAGTTCCAGCTCGGCGCGGGCCATCAGCTCATGGGCCTGGATCAGGCCCTCCTGGAGGCTCGGCATCTCGCGGTCCTTCAGCACGCCGGCGGGGATGTCCTCCAGCGCGGCCCCACGCCACAGGCCGAGCGCGGCCCGCAGGTCCACGGCCGCACCGCTCCAGTCCAGGCGGGCGGCCGCGCTCCGGCCGCTTCGCCGCAGGGCGTTGAACAGCAGCAGGTCCAGCTCCGCGTCCTCGTGCAGCTCCACCAGATAGCCGGGAGCGCGGGTCCGCAGCCGTGCGCCGACCACCGGGCCCAGCGTCCGCCGCAGCCGCATCATGTAGCTGCGCAGCGTGGTCGTCGCACCCGTCGGCGGCTCGCCGTCCCATACCTGCTCGGCGAGTTCTGCCGTCTCCACGGTCTGGTTGGCCTTGAGCAGCATGGCCGCGAGCAGGATGCGCTGCCGGGTCGCGGGGATGTCGGTCCGGGTGCCTGCCTGGCCGGCCGATATCGGTCCGAGCAGTCCGAAGCGAATCTGGGACTCTGCGTCTGGCACCTGATTACCCCGGCCATTCTCTCCGTCGGTCCTGCTCCAGCTGACGCCACGCAGACGCCACGGCCGCGTGGCAGTGTAATCCCCACGGAAGGGACGCGCGGGGGCGCAGGGCCCAATTCGGTGATCATGCGCCCGACAGCCCGACACATCCCTTCGACCGGCCGAACCCGGCAGCGGTTCGGCGTCCGGTGGTGGCTCACGGGGGTGGCCACGGCCGGGGCCTGGTCGTGGCCCACGGGGGGAGCCACGGCCCGGGCCGTCCCGTCGGATCTCTCCGGCGACGTGATCCGGCGGGGCACGCTCAGGGAGAGACCGCCTCCCGCTTCGCCGCCGGGTCAGGTCGCGCCGTGACCGTGGCCGGGACGCGGGCGGTCCTGCGGCGCGAGATCCACCAGTACTCGCCGGCGACGGCGACCAGCAGCAGCCCGGCCGTCGAGGCGCTGACCACGACTCCCGCCGCAGCGTGGGGTACCGCGAGCCGGAGGCCGACGGTGTGGCTTCCGGCCGGCACATGGACCGCCACCAGGCCCTGGTCCGCCGCCACCAGCGGCGCCGGCTTCCCGTCCACGCTCGCCGACCAGCCGGCCTGGTCGGCGTCGGCGACGACCAGGTATCCGGCGCCCTGGGCGTCGACGGTGGTGGTGACGGCCTCGTTTCCGTCGCTGTCCACGGTGACGCTCGCGGACTTGCCGGAGGCGGCCGGACCGGGGGCGGAGAGCACGACCTGATCCGCCCTGACGCTGCCGCTCGCCAGCAGACCGACGCGCGCGGCCTGGTCGGTGACGACGGTGGAGCTGGAGGCCCAGCGGATGCGGGGCTGCGCGTTGAGCCGCTGGTAGATCGCGGACGTGCCGACGTGGGCGAGGCGCAGGCCGTCACCCGGGTCGGTGACGGTGTCCAGGGCGATCTGTCCCTTGTCGGCCTGGACGGTGAGCGGAGCGGTCGCGTTGAGAGTGAGCGTCGCCGTCAGCGTCGTCCCTGACGGTTCGTAGTCTGCGGCGACGGGGAACTGGTGGTTGGTCCAGAGCCTTGCGACGGGCAGCTCCTGCTGAGTCACGACCGAGCCCGAGGCGTCCTTGACGACCACGCCGAGCGTGCTGGACGGGTCGCTCATGGTCGGGGAGATGGCGTCGGTCGGAGTCAGACCGAGGCCGCGCAGGCTTCCGGTGCTCTGGAGCGGAACCGTGACCGGCGTGCCGGGCTGGAGCGTCTGCGTGGTCGCGTCCGTGGGGGCGGTCACCTGGGTGCCGAAGATCGGGTCGGTCAGCCCCGCGACGAAGTAGCTGGTGCCGATCAGGTCCAGGACCGGGCTGGTGGCCTGGGCGGGGTCGGCTGCGAAGTCGATGTAGGTCTCGAACGAGATCGGATTGCCGGGAATGGCCTGGATCAACGTCGCGAAGTCGTTGTTGATGAAGGTGTGGCCGTTGACGGCGCGCAGGTCATAGGCACTGTTCGTGCCGAAGACCATGGCGGTGATGGCGGAGGCGTAGCGCTGCTCACCCAGGTTGGCGGCGAGGTACGCGTGAGTGTCCGTCACCGGGTAGAACTGCGTGCGGCTGGAGTGCGGCCAGTACGCGGCGGCGAAGGACCCGCTCTGGACGGCGATCAGGATGGGCAGGCCCGCCGCCGCGGCGAACCGCAGTACGCGGCGCCGGCGCTGCCGTGCGGCGAGGAAGCGCGGATCGCCGAGGAGCAGGAGCAGCACCGCGCAGCCGGCACACATGATGACCAGGGCCGCACCGATCTCCAATTGGTGATGGAAGAGGGCGGTCACCGGCCACTGCTGGGCCTCGCGGACGAAACGGTCGGCCCGCAGCAGCAGGGCGGCGCCAACGGCGAGGACCACGAGGCCCAGGGCGATCGGCCAGGCGTGGGCGCGGTGCAGCCGACGCCACCACCGGGGGCCCGAGAGCGCGGGCAGTTCGGCCCGGCGGCGCAGCAGCAGCTCCAGCCCGATGGCGGCGAGGACCGCGAGCAGGAATCCGAGGACGCTGCGGGCCCGCCCGATGTAGTTCTGGGCGAACAGGCTGCTCAGCAGGGGCAGTTTCTGCACCAGTGCGAGCGGTGGGCCGCCCAGGTAGATCAGTTCGAGCCAGACCGCTGCTGCCGCAGCGAAGAAGATCCAGGCGGCGCGCGGCAGCGCGGCCCGGGCACGGCGGGGCAGCGCGACGGCGACAAGGACGAGCACGAGGGTGCCCGCGCCGACGTAGGACATCGCCTCGATGAAGTTGGGCGGCAGGATGAACTCGGGCTGCCGCTGCGGGTTGCCCGTTCCGAATGCCCACGGGGCGAAGGCGGTGATCAGGGCGGCCGGGTCGATGTGCGAGCCGGACGTCTGGGCGCGTCCCTCGACCAGCCAGGTCGGGAAGAAGTCCAGGAAGCCGATGAGCTGGAACATGGCCAGGGCGAGGCCCGCCACCACTCCGGCGATCGCCCCGACGCCCGTCAGCAGGAGTCTGCGCCGATCCCGGCGGTACTCGGCGAGCAGCCTGACCGCGACGTACGCCGCCGCGGTCAGCAGGGTGACGCCGGTGACCGAGGGGAAGCCGCCGAGCAGCATGGCGGCGACCGGGACGGCGACGAGCGCGACGTTGCGCAACCGGCGTTCCTGGACCAGTCGTTCCAGCGCCCAGAAGAGTGCCGGGATGAACGCCGCCGTTCTGGTCTGCGGGAAACCGAGCCAGGAGATCATGAACGCGCTCGTGGCGAACGCCAGGCCGCCCGTGACGGCAGCCGGTCGCGAGAGGGCGAGGCGGCGCAGGAACAGGAAGCAGGCGCCGGCCGAGACGATGATCTCCAGCAGCCGCTCGTAGGCCGGGGCGAGCCAGGTCGGCAGCACGTAGTACGTGAGCGTCAGCGGCGAGTACAGCGCGTTGTCGGGTACCGCGCCCAGCGCGCTGCCGCCTGCTTGGTAGGGATCCCAGCCGGTACCCCGGCCGTTCGACAGCGACTGCTTGAACAGGATCGTCTCCGGCAGTTCGGAGGTGATCGTGTCTGCCAGCAGGTTGTTGGTGGAGCCGGTGTCGAAGCCCGCCTCCTGGTACGGGCTGCCCGCGGTCAACTGGTTCGTGGCGGTGAGGGTGCTCGTGCCGATCAGGGGCGTGCCGATGCCCCAGAGGGCGAAGAGCAGCAGGCCCAGCGCCGCCATGACCGTGAGCGCACGGTGTGCCGGCACCTGGTGGATCTCGGGCTGTTCGGGGCGGGAGGTCATCGTCGTCCGTAGCTGGGCTCAGGTGGTGGAAGGGGAGGGCCGGAGGTCGAACCGCGGGTAAGGGGGAGCCTAAGGGACGGTAATGAGAACAACATGAAGGTTATCGGGACACGTCGGGCCGGCGACGCTCCTGGGAATTTACTGGGAACATCCTGGGGCGTCGCAGAAAATGGTATCGACAGACCCCACCCCATATCCAGCGGACAGACTCGGAGGCTAACGTGATGTCGCTGCGCGGGGGCAGCGGCAGTCTTCACTTCACCACGCCCTCGGCGACCATTCCGCCGAGGGACCTCCGAGAGGAATGTGCACCGTGATTTCCACGGACCCAGGGCTTCCGGTCGGCACTCGCCCCGTGGCCGAGACGTCCGCCCCGCACGCGGACGGCGGGCCTCACGTCACGATCGTGCTCCCCTGCTTCAACGAGGAGCCGCACCTGCTTCTCGAGTTGCAGCGCATCACGAAGGCCATGGACGAGTCCGGCTACAGCTACGAACTGATGGCCGTCGACGACGCCTCCACCGACGGCACGTTGAAGGTCCTCCAGGACGCCGAACTGCAATTTCCGCACCTGCGGGTGGTCGCATTCCGCCGCAACGGCGGCGCCGGGACCGTGCGCAGAATCGGCACCCAGATGGCGACCGGAGAGATCGTCGTGTGGACCGACGCAGACATGACGTACCCCAACGAGCTGATCCCCGAGCTCGTCCGCCGGCTCGACGAGGACCCCAGCATCGACCAGGTCGTCGGCGCCCGCACCAGCGAGGAGGGCTCGCACAAGGTCTTCCGCGTGCCTGCGAAGTGGCTTATCCGCAAGATCGCCGAGAAACTGGCCGGACAGCGTATTCCGGATCTTAATTCCGGATTGCGCGCAATGCGGCGGAAGGTCGCACTCCCCTACCTTCGCCTGCTGCCGCCCGGTTTCTCCTGCGTCACCACGATCACTCTGGCATTCCTTTCGAACCAGCACGACATCAGTTACCTGCCGATCTCCTACGCGAAACGTGCCGGTAAGTCGAAGTTCAAGTTCGTTAAGGACGCCTACCGGTACATCCTCCAGGTCCTCCGCATGGTGATGTACTTCAATCCGCTCAAGGTCCTCATGCCGCCGGCCCTGTGGCTGCTCGGCATCGGCGCGGCCAAGGCTGTCTACGACCTGCTGGAGCACCCGTTCCGATTCGCGATCAACACGGTGCTGCTGATCGTCACCGGACTGCTCATCGGTTCGCTCGCCCTGCTGGCTGACCTGATCGTCAGGTCGCGTCAGGATTGACCCTGCTCGGATCCCCGTCCCCGGCCCAGGAGTTCGACCAGCGGTCGGACCACCTGGGCTGGGGAGAAGCGGTCCCGGGCCGCACGGCGGGCCGCGTCCTTGTAGCGGGCCAGTTCGGTGCGGTCCTCCGCCAGCAGCAGCAGCGCCTCGGCGAGGGCCTTCGGATCGCCGGGGGGTACCAGCAGCGCCGAGTCGCCGAGCTCGCGCCGCTGGGGTGCTGTGTCGGAAGTCACAATGGCGCAGCCTGCAGCGGCGCCTTGGAACACCTTGTTGGGCACCACTCGGAGGGCTTTGGGTCCGGTGCCGAAGATCCCGAGGCAGACGTCGTGGCCGGCGACCAGTGCGGGCAACTCGGTACCTGGCACCCAGTCGATCCAGCGGACCGCGGGGTTCGCCGCAGCTGCGCGCCGGGTCTCGGCCTCGTCCTGGCCTCGGCCGATCATGGTGACGTCCACCGGGGCGCCGGCCAGCGCCGCCAGGGCCTCACCGATGACAGGTGCGCCCTGCAACGGGCTGTAGAGGCCGAAGAACACGGCCCGCAGCGGTCCGGCTTCCGTGGGCACGCCCTCCGCCGGCTCCTCGGCGCAGGCCGCGAACCAGCTGTCCGGCGCGCCGACGGGCACCACCACCGCCCGTTCCCGGTCGCCCTGGGGCAGCACGTCCCGGTGCTCCTCGGTGTCCACGACGATGACCGTGGCGGCCCGCAGTGCACTCGAATCGATCGCCCGGAGCAGGATCTGCCGCACTCCGCCGGACAGCTGTCGGTCTCGGGCCGTGTCGCTCGCCCCGATCAGGTGGTCCAGCACGATCGGGACCCGCCGGAACAGCAGCCGCGCGAGATGGACGTCGAAGTGGCCGAGGTAGCCGACGACGACCGCGTCGGGCCGGGGCAGCCCGCGGGCCGCCCGGGCCAACTGCCACCAGCAGCGCGCCAGGCGCACCACGAGCAGCGGTACCCGCCAGGGCTGGGCCAGCATCGCGACCCGCGCCGCCGTGTCCAGGCCCAGCGGCACGTTGCACTCCTGCACCTCCAGGCCGTGCGCGCGAAGCCCGTCGGCCAGGATCCCCACTCGGGGGTGGGCAGAGGTGTCGTAGGTCCCGAACATCAGAATCCGCATGGAGGACACGCTAGTGGTGCTCCGCGGAAGTAGTCCGAGGGTACGAGCGGCGTCTGGTGCGGTGCATGGGCGCGGCGGAGGAGGGAGCCAACCGTGGTTGGTAGAGGGCGACCAGGGGGCACCTCCCGCCCGAAGGGTGGGGGAGACAACGCGGCCAGGTGCCGTGCCAGGCGCCGCGAGCCTCGGAGGACTTCCGCGGGGTACCACGAGAGGTGTCGCCTGAGAGTCCGGATACCAGGCGCTGTTTGCTCAGACGCAACGCATATGCTCAGCGGATGCCAGAGCAGACCGCCCCGGCGGCCGCGGGAGCGGGCCCCGCTGACGCATCGCCCGAGCAGCTCCCGCCAGCGCCGGGGGTGCCGGCGCATGTCCTGAGACGGCTGCTCCCGGTCCTGCGCGGCCGTCTCGCCCGCGTCGTCTTCGTCCTGATCGCGCTCGGGCTCTGCGGCTACACCGTGGTCGACCAGTGGACGCAGGTCAAAAGCGGTTTCGCGGGGATCGGTTGGGGCCCCTCCGGCCTGGCACTGCTGACCGTCCTGGCAGCCTGGTTCGCGATGATGCAGGTGTGGCGGGTCCTGCTGGGCGCCTTCGGTTCACCGCTGCCGCTGCGCGTCGGCGCCCGGGTCTTCTTCGTCGGCCAGCTGGGCAAGTACCTGCCGGGGTCGGTGTGGTCGGTCGTCGCCCAGATGGAGCTGGGGCAGGCCCACCAGGTCCCGCGGCGCCGTTCGGCCACGTCCGCCGCGCTCACCATGCTGATCTCGCTGCTCGCCGCGCTGCTCACCTCCGCGGTCTCGCTGCCCTTCTTCTCGGACGGCACGACCGGCGGCTACGACTGGGCGTTCCTGGCGGTGCCGGCGGTGCTGGTCTGCCTGCACCCCCGCCTGCTCAACCCGCTGCTGGACCGGCTGTTGGCACTGACCCGGCGGCCCCCGCTGGAGCAGCGGATCTCCGGCGGGGCGATCTTCCGGGCCATGGCCTGGGCGCTGCTGTCCTGGGTGCTGGTCGGGTTGCACGTCTGGCTGCTGACCGTGCCGCTGGGAGCGGCTGCGGCGCACGCCCTGCCGCTGTCCGTCGGTGGTTTCGCCTTCGCCTGGTCCGTGGGCTTCCTGGTGGTCTTCGCCCCGGCCGGGGCCGGGGTGCGCGAGGCGATCCTGATCGCCGCGCTGTCGCCGGTGCTCGACCTCGGCAGGGCGACAGCGGTGGCGCTGCTGTCCCGACTGATCACGGTGGCGGCGGACCTGGTCGCCGCCGCCGCGGCGGCCTGGTTCGGCCGCGCCCACCCGCCTCGCTCCCCACGGCAGAACCCCGGAACTGGGTACTGACCGCCGGGGCTCCGATCCGTCGAGGCTCCGATCCGTCGAGGCTCCGATCCGTCGAAGAAAAGATCGTATGCGCGTTCGGTAGCGCAGCCGTCACGGCGCTGAAACGGGCTGGCCCTACCGTCACGTCATGGCGGACATATTCGACTCGTACACGCTCGCGGACGCGTGGGACGAGATGTTTGAACGGCCAGGTGTCATCCGTCCTGCCTACTCGGCGGTCTTCACCGCCCTGCAGCCGCTGGACTCGATCGACCTGCGCTTCCGCACCGAACAGATGGCCCGTGCCTTCACCGACCGGGGCGTCACCTACTCCTTCGGCGGAGAGGAACGCCCCTTTCCCCTGGATCTGGTCCCGCGCATCCTCGACGCCGTCGAGTGGGACGCGATCGTCCGAGGCGTTCGACAACGTGTGCGCGCCCTGGAGGCGTTCCTCTCCGACGCCTACGGCCACCAACGCGCGTTCCAGGACCAAGTGGTGCCCTACCGGCTGCTCTACTCCTCCCAGCACTTCTCCCGCGCCGCGCACGGGATCGAGCCCCCGGGCGGGGTGCGCATCCACGTCGCCGGCATCGACCTGGTACGGGACGAGCTCGGCGCGTTCCGGGTGCTGGAGGACAACGTCCGGGTCCCCTCCGGAGTCTCCTACGTCATCGAGAACCGGCGGGTGATGACTCGCGTCTTCCCCTCCCTGTTCGCCGAGCAGCCGGTGCGCCCCGTCGACGAGTACGCGCAGCGGCTGCTCGCCGCCCTGCGCGCCAGCGCCCCCGAAGGCGTCACCGACCCGGTCGTGGTGGTGCTCACCCCCGGTGTGCACAACGCCGCGTACTTCGAACACGCCCTGCTGGCCCGGCTCATGGGCGTCCAGCTGGTCGAGGGTCGGGACCTGGTCTGCTCCGGCAACCGGGTGCGGATGCGCACCACCCGTGGCGAGACGCCCGTCCACGTGGTCTACCGGCGGATGGACGACGACTTCCTCGACCCTCTGCACTTCCGGCCCGACTCCATCATCGGCTGCCCCGGCATCGTCTCCGCCGCCCACGCGGGCAACGTCACCCTCGCCAACGCGCTCGGAAACGGCATCGCCGACGACAAGCTGCTGTACACCTACGTCCCCGACCTGATCCGCTACTACCTGAGCGAGGAACCCCTGCTGCCCAATGTGGAGTCCTACCGCCCGGAGGAGCCGGGCCAGTTGGAGGCCGTGCTGGACCAGCTCGACCGGCTCGTCCTCAAGCCCGTCGACGGCGCGGGCGGCATGGGCATCGTGATCGGGCCCCAGGCCGACCGCAAGACCCTGAACCGCCTGGCCGCGCAGGTACGCGCCGACCCGCGCGGCTGGATCGCCCAGCGCCCGGTCGCCCTCTCCACCTCGCCGACGCTGAGCAGCTCACCGGACGGCCGGGACAGCGTGGCCCCGCGCCACATCGACCTGCGCCCGTTCGCGGTGAACGACGGCGACGACGTGTGGCTGCTCCCGGGCGGGCTCACCCGAGTGGCTCTCGGCGAGGGCAACCTGGTCGTCAACTCCAGCCAGGGCGGCGGTTCCAAGGACACCTGGGTACTACCGGGACCACGCCAGCCCCACGAGGACCTGCCCGCACCGGACGCGCCCGCGCCGCAGCTCCCCCCGGTCGCGGCGGACGAAGTGACGCCGCGTCAACTCGGCCCCCGCGGAGCCGCCTCCACCGACCAGGGAGCGCAGCAGCAATGACCTCCGACACCATGCTCTGCCGCATCGCCGAGTCGCTCTTCTGGCTCGGCCGCTACGTCGAGCGGGCCGACGACACGGCCCGCATCCTCGACGCCTACCTGCACCGCCTGCTGGAGGACCCCTGGAGCGACGAGGACGCGGCCTGCCGCTCCCTGCACGCCATCCTCGGCGTGGCCGCGGAGGACGGGAAGCACTGCGACATGGACTCCGTCCTCGACCGGCTGGCCTTCGACTCGACCAGCTCCGGCTCCATCGACGGGGCCCTGCGCCTCGCCAGGGAGAACGCGCTGTCCTCCCGCGAGGTGGTCTCCACCGAGATGTGGGAGTGCCTCAACTCCACCTGGCACCAGCTCGCCGAGCAGCGCATCACCGCCCGCCGCACCGGGCCGCACTCCTACCTGGGCCTGGTCCGGCAGCGCGCCGCGCTGTTCTTCGGCCTGGCCGACTCGACCATGAGCCGCGACGACGGCTGGCGCTTCGTCCTGCTGGGACGGAGTCTGGAACGCGTCGACATGACGGCGCGTCTGCTCGCCGTCCGGGTGCTCGCCGCCGTCCACGCGCCGGACTGGCCGACGCTGCTCAGCGCGAGCGGGGCCGACGAGGCGTTCATGCGCATCCACGGTGCAAGCGGGGATCCGGTGGGCGTGGCGGAGTTCCTGCTGCTGGACCGGGGCTTCCCGCGTTCGGTGCTGCACGCGCTGACCACGGCGGAGGAGTGCCTGGTCGAGCTGGGCAGCCCGGCGGCGACCCCCGCGCCCTGGGGCCGGCCTGATCCGGCCCGGCTGCCGATCGGGCGGATGCGCACCCGGCTCGAGTACCTGGACCCGAGGGAGTTGGCCGCCGCTACGGGCGGGTTCCCCGGGCTGCCCGGCCTGCTCCGCGACCTGCAGGAGGCCTGCAGCGACACCGCGCACGCGGTGGCGGAACGGTTCTTCCCGTACGACGGCCCGGTTGAGTGGTCGGTCGAATGGTCGATGGAGGGGGTATGAACGACATGGGCCGACGGCTGCGGATCCGCCACGAGACGGTCGTGGCGTACGAGGGGACCGCTGCGTCCTCGTACAACGAGGTGCGGATGACCCCGCTGACCCTCCCCGCCCAGACCGTGCTGGACGCCAGGATCGCGGTGGCGCCCTCCGTGCCGACCTGGAGCTACTGGGACTACTGGGGCACCCAGGTGTCCGTCTTCGACCTGCCCGACCCGCACACCCGCCTCTCGGTGGTCGCCACCAGCATGGTCGAGACCGCACCCCCGGGCCCTCTCCCGCTGCCGCCCGACCGGACCGCGATCCGGGCCCACACCGCCACGTCGCGGCTCGCCGAGTACGCGGCGGCGACCCCGCGCACCACGCTCCCCGGTGACGGCGAGGCGATGGAACGGGCCCGCGAGGCGGCGGACGGCCTGGACGCCCACGAGGCGGCGGCGGCCGTCGCTGAACTGGTACGTGGACGCGTCGCCTACACCCCGGGCGCGACCGGCGTGTACACCGGCGCGCAGGAAACGTGGGAGCAACAGGTCGGAGTCTGCCAGGACTTCGCCCACCTCTCCACGGCCCTGCTGCGCGCCGTGGGCCTGCCGGCCCGCTACGTCTCCGGCTACCTGCACCCGGATCCCGACGCCGAACCGCACCTCGCCGTGGCCGGCCAGAGCCACGCCTGGATCGAGTACTGGGCGGGAGAGTGGATCAGCCACGATCCGACCAACGGGACCCGGGCGGGCGAGTCCCACGTCATCGTCGGTCGCGGCCGCGAGTACGGCGACGTCCCGCCGCACAAGGGCGTCTACCGTGGCGCACCGGGCGGCGCACCCCGCGTGGAGGTGGAGTTCACCCGGCTGGTGTGAGTGCCCGGCCACCGGGGTCACCCCTCGGTGGCCAGGTCTCCCCTCCCGCGTTCCCGTCGCCGGGGTGGATCGTTCGCGCCCGGCCAACGCCCGCCTGTGAGCCGAGGCCAACGCCTCAGCGGCATCGGACTGCCCGCGCGCACGCCCGCGCTGCTTGACCATGGCCCCGGTTCCGATCCCCCGGGAACCGTTTGCGAAGATTCTGTGTCTAGAGGGATGTCGAAGATCTGATCAACTGACCGAGGGGAGCCGGGGGCGTGGGGCGGATCAAGGGCGGCATCGGGATCGCGCTGCTGGCTGGTGCGGTGCTGGCCGGCGCGAGTGGGTGCGGCGGCAACGCGGTGGCTTCGGCCTCCGGTGCGACATCGTCCCCGCAGGCAAGCGCGAGTAGTAGCACGGGCGCCGGAGCGAGTGGCAGCGCGAGTGCCGGGGCCAGCGCCGGCGCGAGTGCCAGTGCGAGCCCGTCGCCGACGCACCCGGACGGCCCGCCGGTGCAGCTCGACTCGATCACGCCGGTCGACGGAAGCACCGTCGGCGTGGCGATGCCGGTCTCGATCGTGTTCACCGACTCCGTCGCCTCATCCGCCCGCGCCGCCGTCGAGCAGCACCTCAAGGTGACCACCTCGATACCGGTCACCGGTGCCTGGCACTGGTACAGCAGCCGCCGAGTCGACTGGCGGCCGCAGCAGTTCTGGCAGTCCGGCACCAAGGTCACGGTGAACGCGGACCTCAACGGAGTCGGCGACGGCAACGGCCGCTACGGCACCCACGGCTACAAGCACACCTTCACCATCGGGGCGGACGTCGAGACCACCGTGTCCGTGCCCGGCCATTCGATGACGGTCACCCGCAACGGCTCGGTGGTGCGCACCATGCCCATCGACGCCGGCAGCCCGAGCTTCCCCTCCTGGGACGGCACCATGGCGGTGATCGACAAGCAGCGCGAGGTGCGGATGACCTCCTGCAGCGTCAACATCTCCTGCGACAAGAACAGCCCCAACTACTACGACCTCACCCTGCCCTGGGACGTCCACCTCACCGACTCGGGCACCTACATCCACTACTCGACCGGCGACCCCTACCCCGGTCACAGCTACGGCTCGCACGGCTGCGTGCACCTCTCCATGTCGGACGCCACCTGGTTCTACAACTACGTCGAGCAGGGCGACCCGGTCACCATCACCGGATCACCACGCGGCAAGGCCGCAGGCGACAATGGCTACGCGGCCTTCAACCTCTCCTGGTCCCAGTGGCTGGCCGGCAGCGCCGCCGGACAGCAGACCACCACCGCCGCCTGATAGCCGCCAGACCGGGGCGTATGCCGTGGCGTGGATCGTGTACAGGTCGGTGTAGCGTCCGCCGAGCGCGAGCAGGTCCTCATGGCTGCCCGCCTCGGCGAGCCTGCCTCGTGCCAGGACCAGGATTACGTCGAGGCCGACTCGATATCGCCCGGCACGACCGCGGACGGCTACACGGGCAGTGCAGGCACCGCCCTAGTCGTGACCTTCGCCACCTCGTCGAGCAGCAGCATTGTCGTGATCGGCAGACTGAGCAACTTCTACCAGCCGCTGCCCATCCCAACGTCGCTCAACCTGCCGTGCTCCGGCACAGCGCAAGTGGGCTTCGCCCCGGAGCCGACCAGCCCGACCGCACGGTCTTCCGTCGTCAAGGTCTCGCTCGTCAGCCAACCCTGAACTCGGTGCTCAGGCTGTGAGTCGCACCTCGGCGGCGGGCTGCGCTCCCGGATATGCCTCAACCACCAGGTTCAGTTGCCGCTGCATGTACCAGGTGTTCAATCCGAAGACGAACACAAGCCAGCAACTGGCCCCGGCGCTGCAGGTTACCGGCAGACCTGCAGCCCGCTGCGCGTTCGCGATGGCCTTACCGGTGTTGTGGTAGGAGACCAGCGGGGCGACAAGCGTCCAGCCAAGGAAGATCATCACAAGGGTGCTGCCGCCGGGGCTGAGATTCAGGCGCCGGTCGTACTCCTGCAGCTCCCGGTGGATCTTGTAGTACCAGACGATGTGGTAGATCCCGAGGGTGATGAAGGGCAGGCCGAGCCAGACTGCTACAGGCCCGCGGGGCTTCATGGCCAGCCCGCTGGCTGGTGGGGTCGACTCGGGGGTGGGATCTGTCACTTGGGGCTCCCTGATGTGCGGTTGGGTGGGGGAGCCAGAGTTTCAGCGTTGCCAGTACGGCGTGTGCGACGTTGCCAGGTTGTGACTAATCGTCAGTAGTCAACCTGACGGTGGCACTTCCCTTTCCGCGATGGACGGTCCGTCCGCGATGAACGCGATCCGCAAGCACCGTCCATGAGGGTCAGGACTCGCCTCTGGCTGACGTTGCACGACTATGGCGTGAGCCCGACGGCACTGAGCCGCGTGAGGACCATTGGCTGGGCCGACTTCGTGGGGTCGGCGACTACGCCCACGATGGTCGTCGCCCCCCGGGGCGAGAGGGTGATGCCGGTCGGGTCGAGGAGGGTGCCGCCGGGTAGGCCGAGCGATTGCCACTGGCCGGCGGCCAGCCGCATGCCGTAGCCGTCCGCGCCGGGGCCCGGATATGACGCCAGGGTGGTGCGTCCGACCGCCACCACGCCTGCGCCGGGCTCGACGACGACTGCGGACAGGCGGCCCGCTGCCGCCGGGGTTGGGACCTGCCTCCAATGGTGACCGTCCCAGTGGGCGACCAGCGCGTGGCCCGGGTCGGTCTCGCTCTCCACGACTCGGCCGACCGCCCACACATCGTTCGACCCGTTGGCTGCGACACCGTAGAACTCACCGTAGAGGCCCCGGTAGTGGGGCGTTGGCAGATGCGTCCAGGTCCGGCCGTCGTAGTGCAGGAGGACGGGTTGGTCCTCGCCCGTGTACCCCACGGCCCACACGTCGTGGGTGTTGATCTCGGTCACGGCGGTCAGCACCCAGCTGGTCGCCACGGCGGGTACGAGCATAGGGTGCCAGGCGTCGCCACCCCATCGCTCGATCAGGCCGTCGTTGTGCGAAACGACGTGCGCGGGACCGCCGTTCGGATCGGGTGTGGTCACGTCGTACTGGGCCCAGCCCACTGCCCAGGCGTCGCTCGCCGTACTCGCCGAGACCCCCAGCAGGCCACTCCCGTCGCCCACAAGGGTGCCGCCGCCCGGCGAGTTCACCGGAACCGGAGCGGCGGCGATCTTCCACGCAGCGCCGTTCCAGTGCTCGGTCAGGACGCCGCCGAGGGCCGTGCTGCCGTCTCCGGCCAACCAGCCGTCGCGCGCCGACGTCGCGGAGACCGCGTTGATCCGGCTGTCCACGCCGGTCGGGAGCGGGGCCGTCGGGACCTGCTTCCAACCGCGGTTGTCACCCGCGAGCAGCAGCGGATAGTGGTGGGTGACCCTGCCCTGCTGCACCCAGCGGAAGCCGGCCGCCCAGGTGGTGGCGTCATCCGGCTCAGCCACTCCGGTCAGGACACCCGTCGTCACCGGCAGGGCAGCGGACGTCCATCCGGACGCGTGGACCGGTGCGGCCGGGGCGGCCGGGGCGGCTTCGGCGGGGACCGCGACGGCCACCCCGCACGCACTCACGGCGATCAGCGCTGCTGCGATCAAACGAGACACGATGCTTTTCTCTCCAGGTTCGAAGATGGGCGGCCCACGGCCGGGAGGCCGCAGGCCGTGGCGGGCAGCCGTCAGCCGTCAGCCGTCAGCCATTGGCAGTGCGGGCAGGACCCACGGTGAGGAAGGTCGTCAGTTCCACGACCGCGCCCGCACGCAGGGCGGGTCGGCCACCGGGCGCGTTGAGTCCTTGGGTGACCCCGTCCAAGACGGACAACGGTCGGGGGGCCTTGGCTTCGGGCACCGCGGGCAGGTCCTGGGCGGCAGTGACGACGGTCTCCAGCAGCTGACCGTCGGCCGGGTCGACGACGTAGCGGACTGTGATCTTTCCGTCGCCGAGCTCCACCGCAGTCCCGGGCCGACCGGTGCTGTCGGTGACCTTGCCGACCAGACGGACGCCCGGCAGGTCTGCGGCCACCTGGTACAGCGCGCCACGAAGTCCCGGTGAGGCCGGGGAGTCCAGGAGGTCGCCGACGACGGTGAAGATCTCCACGGACTGGTCCTGCCCAGGGTTGGCGTACGACACCAACTGCGTGCGCAGCGCCGCCTTGTCGGTGGGCAGCTTGTCGAGCTGATCCCAGGTCAGTCGGCGGGTGCCGATGCTGAATCGGCCGGGGCCGGGGGCAGCCTTGTCCTCGTGCACGGGCGATGTCACCCGCAGATGCGAGGTGTTCCCCGCATAGTGGGCCAGCAGCTCCTGCCGGCCGACGCGCGAACCATCGGCGGCCACGCGGGTGGAGGTGATCGTCCAGTAGGGCGCACTGCCCCAGTCGTCGGTCCGGGCCGACTGCTCGTAGGCGACCGAACGAAGGAACGTCGCGGCGTTCGCGGCGGCGACCGGCGGCCGGGACGTGCGGACGCTGCCGGCCGGTTGGACGATAGTGACCGCCGCAACAGCTGCGGCTGCGACCATGCCCGTCAGCGCCAGACGAAGCGTCCAGCTGCGACGGCGCCCGGATGACGCCGACGTGACCGGGACGACGCGCGCTCCTCCGGTGCCGGAGGTGTCGTACCGGATGGCTTCGCTCACCGCCAGGCGGGCGGCGGCCAGGACCTCGGGCTTGGCGGCGGGCACCCGGCCCGCGGCCACCAACTGGTCCCAGCCGGGAATGTGGACAGACTCTGGATCACTCACGTCGGGGTACCCCTTACTTGGATGTGGGAACGGGCTGCCCGGCACGGTCCGTACCGTGGCGGGCGCTGAGCATTTGCTGCATCCGAGAGCGGGCGCGGTGCAGCCGGGAACGGGCCGTTCCGGCCGGAATCCCGGCCACGTGGGCTGCCTCGGCCGGAGTGAGCTGCTCCCAGGCAGTGAGCAGGAGCAGTTCCCGCTCCACCTGCGGGAGTTCCCTCAGCGCCGCGCGCAGGGCAGGCCCCAGCGCGGCGGCGTCCAGACGTGCGTCCACGGCATCCCAGCCGCCACCCTCGTCGTTGTCCTGCGGGTATCCCGCGGCCGCTGCTGTGGGCGCCACCCGACGCCAGTGCGCCAGCACATGGTTGCGGGCGATGCCGAACAACCAGCCCCGAACCGGCCCCAGCCCTGCGTCGTAGTCCGCACGCCGTTCGTAGGCCGCCAACCAGACCGCCGAAAGCAGGTCGTCGGCGGCAGGGCCGCAGCGCCGCGCGAGGTAGGCGTGAAGGATCGCGGAATGGCGGTCGACCAAGGGCTCGAACGCTAACGGGTCGCGCGTCGAACGGGTCATCAACTCTTCATCGACGTCCACAAGCACTCCTGCTCTGAGCCCCGCCGCTGGAGCCCCCACTCCTTACTTGTCGCGAGGGGCGAAAGCGTTCGCGAGGCGTCAGACGTGTGCGGACCGCGGGTTCGTTGCTCCGCCGGTCGCGTCCTCCAACTCGGCGGTGTCCTGGCTGTGGTCTCCCCCATCGCGGACAGCCAGACCACGGCAGAGCTCCACGCCCACCGAGGTCACGCCGCGGCACACCTAGGCGGCACAGCAGCGGGCCCCCGAGCAGAGATGCTGCCCCGGCCGGCACCACTGAACCCGCGCCCCGCTCGGCACGTTCCGCTCCGTCGCGGATGCCTCAGCGGATGCCTCACGTGGGCGAATCGTCGCGGGCCGCCTCCGGGATGGACTTCGTGCGGCGTGCGGCGGCCAGCACGGAGACGGTGTTGGCCGCCACGATGCCGGCGATGGCGGCCCACTCGACCCATCCCAGCGCCTGGCCGAGGATGACGAGGCCGACCAGCGCGGCCAGCACCGGATTGACGCTCATGAACAGGCCGAAGAACCTGGCCGGGACGCGGCGAAGGGCCAGCAGGTCCGCGAGGAACGGGACGGCGGACGACAGTACGCCCGCCACGGCCGCGTGTGCCAGGGCGGTCGCGGTGGGTGCGCGGTGGATGAAGAAGACGACCCCGACGGGTATGTACAGCAGGCCGGAGACGATCGCGGCCGCGGCTGATCCCTGCGCGCCCTGCACGCGTGCACCGACCGTGCGGTTGAGCAGGATGTACGCCGCCCAGCACACCGCGGCCAGCAGACCGAGCCCGATCCCGAGGTAGTCGGTGGAGGGCTGCGGGCGCGCCAGGACCACAGCGGCAGCCCCGGCCATCAATCCGCAGCCCAGGTCCACCCTGCGGCGGGACGCCGCCAGCGCCACGGACAGCGGGCCCAGGAACTCCAGAGTGACGGCCAGACCGAGCCCGATCCGATCGATCGCGGTGTAGAGCGACAGGTTCATCGTGGCGAACACCGCCGCCAGGGCCAGCACCGGCTTCCACTGCGCCCAGGTGAAGGACCGCAGCCTCGGCCGGCCCGCCGCCGCCAGCACCACGGCGGCCACCCACTGCCGGACAGCCACCACACCCACCGGCCCGATCACCGGAAACGCCTCGGCCGCGACAGCCGCACCGACCTGGTTCGACAGCCCACTGCCGAACATCATCGCCATCCCCACGAGCCGACCGGAGGAAGTGCCCGCGTCCCCGGGGACGGCGTCGCCGAGCCGCGATACCTGTGCCTGCGTCGTCATGCCACTGAGCATCCGCTGGGCCGACGCATACGCAAAATGCATGAACGCCATCGTCTATACGCTGGAGTCATGGACATGGAGCTGCGGCACCTGCGCTGCCTGGTCGCGATCGTCGACACCGGCAGCTTCACCGACGCCGCCGCCGAACTCGGTGTCTCCCAGGCCGCTGTCTCCCGCACCCTGCTGTCCCTGGAGACGATCCTCGGCGTCCGACTGCTGCACCGCACCAGCAGGACCGTCACCACCACCACGGCCGGTGTCCAGGTCCTCGCCCGCGCCCGGCACCTCCTCAGCGAAGCCGAGGCCCTGATACGCGAAGCCGCCACCGGGCACACCCAGCTCACGATCGGCCACGCCTGGTCGGCCATGGGCCGACACACCGCCGAGTTCCAACGCCGCTGGGCCGACCGCTACCCCGACATCGAACTCCACCTGATCCGCGCCAACACCCCCACCGGCGGCTTGGCCGAAGGACTCTGCGACCTCGCCGTCGTCCGCACCACCATCGACACCCGCCGCTACGCCCACGCTCTCGTCGGACACGAGCGCCGGTACTGCGCCATGGCCAGCGACGACCCCTGGGCCCGCCGCCGCACCATCGCCCTCGCCGACATCCGGGAACGCACCCTGGTTGTGGACCGCCGCACCGGCACCACCACCGCGGATCTGTGGCCCGAAGGCGCCCGCCCTTCGCTGGAACACACCCGGGACATCGACGACTGGCTCGCCGCGATCGCCGCCGGCCAGTGCGTCGGCGTCACCCCGGAAGGCACGGTGGCCCAGTACCGGCGCGACGGCATCACCTACCGGCGGGTGCGCGACGCCTCACCTGTGCTCGTCCACGTCATCTGGCGCCAGAATGACCCGCACCCCTCCACCCACGCCGCCGTCGCGCTCCTGGCTGATCTCTACCGCGCCCGTCCGTGACACCGCGGCCGGGTAAGACCGCCTGCAGTCGGCCTTTCGAACAGCCTGGGTACGATGCACGGGCGAGCGCGGCCCTCGGACGGTGCGCGACATCGACCGCGAGGAGACACCGCGCATGGCGCAACCTGTTGCTCTCGCTGCGTCGGCCGGATCCCCCGGCCGATCGGCAGCGCGCTCCTGGACGGTCTCACCCGGCCGTCGGATACCCCTCGCCGTGTTCGGAACCGTCCTGCTGCTCCTCCTGGCGCAGTGGGCCGCGTTCTTCCCGGGCCTCTTCAGCCAGGACTCCTACACCTACGTGTGGGAGGTGACCACCGGCCATTGGATCGCGGACCACTCCATCGCCTACGACTCGCTGCTGTGGCTGTCGCTGAAGGCGACCGGAGGTGTCTGGGCGCTCACGCTGGCGCAGACGGTCGTCGCTGCGGGTGTGGTGGCCTACACCGCCTCGGGGATCCACCGGCTCGGCGCCCGTGGACGATGGGTCTGGGCCGCGGCCGTGATACTCGCGGTGCTCCCTTCCACGGCGAGCTTCACCATGTTCGTATGGAAGGACGTCGCGTTCTCGCTCAGCGCGCTCCTGGCCTTCGGCGCCAGCGTCCACCTGCTCGCCGGGTTCCTGCAGGCCAGGCGATCCGGCGCGAAGCCCAGGGCCGGTCGTACCGAGCTGTGGATGCTGGCGCTGGGTTTCGCCGGGATCTCCCTGTTCCGCAACAACGGCGTGCCGACGGCCGTGGTGGCCGCCGTCGTCCTGGTCGTCTTCCTGCCCGGGCTTCGCAGGACGATCACGGTCGTCACAGCCGCGGCGGTGGCGTTCTACGCACTCCTGGCCTTCGTCGTCTACCCGGGCCTGGGGGTGCGGATGCCCGCCGCCGACTCGGTGTACGCGTTGAACAATGTGGAGATCGGCGTCGTCTACAAGGAGGCCCCCAACACATTCACGCCCGCGGACCTGCAACTGATGCAGAAGGTCGCCCCCCTCTCGCACTGGCGGGACGAGTCGAACTGCTACTACGCGGACTCCCTCATGTGGGCCCCCTTCGACAGGGCCGCCGCGAATCGCTACAGCAGCGAGTTGCTCGGCCTGTGGACCCGGGTGCTCGAGCGCACACCTCGGCTGACCCTCGAGGCACATCTGTGCCTCTCCAGCGTCGCCTGGCTGCCGATCGCCACCACCGGCGACGCACTGACCTATGTGTCCCTACCCGCCCCTCCGAAGGGGATGCCCGGCGCCTGGGCCTACACATCCAACTCCGCAGGACTCGTCGGTACCCTCCAGGGCAACCGCTACCTGCCCGCCCTGGCCCCCCACCCGCTGTCCGACACGCTGCACCGCGTGCTCTCGAAGGTCTACGTGGACAGTACCCAGCTGCAGTGGTACCGGGTGATCTGGCGGGGGGTGGACTGGTGCTACCTCACCTACGGGATCCTGCTCCTGGCCGCCCTGCGGCGCCGGAACCGAGCACTCTGCGCCCTGCTCGGCACGACGCTGGGCCTGCAGCTCACCGTGCTCGTTGCCAACCCGTCCCAGTTGGCGCGGTACATGATCGCGCCGATCTTCATCGCCCTGATGTGCCTGCCGCTGCTGGCCCCGTGGCGACCGACCGAACAAGAGCCGCCCCGGCGGCCGGGAGCAGCCGAGACCCAGGCCGGCTGATCCAGAGTCTGGGGCGAAGGGCGGAACGTTACTGCTCGCCTGACGCCGTTACCAGGCGGCTGTGGAGTTCCGTCGTCATGGCGTGGATGGCCCGGGTCAGTTCGGTGTTGGTCTTGAGCTCCAGCTCGGATTCGACGAAGTCGTGGTCGGCTTTGGCCTGTTGGAAGGCCGCCGCCCGGTTCTGGCCGATCATCACGAACGTCGACAGGAAGATCGCTTCGAGGGACACGATGAGCGTCAACGTCGGCCACGGGCTCGACTCGAAGAACAGCATCCAGACCGCGAAGCCGACCGCGTGGATGTAGACGAACATCATCGAACCGGCGAACTTGGTTATCGCATCGGCGACGCGCAGTTGTCTGCTGGCCGCGCGCCTGGCGCGATGCTCGACAACGGCCGGATGGTGCCGCTTCTCGCCGTTCAGCTTGGTCATGGGGGTGCGCCTTCCTTGGGGCCCTCAGGCGGTGCTACGCGGCATGGCCGATCTCGCGTGCATCGTGTCAGACCGTGCCGGCGGCCGGTTCAGGCGGGGCCCGCCCGCTTCGCGGGCGACGCCAGGACCGCCATGCCCATCCGGACGAAGAAGC
Source organism: Streptacidiphilus sp. MAP12-16 (assembly GCF_041262165.1). NCBI lineage: Bacteria > Bacillati > Actinomycetota > Actinomycetes > Kitasatosporales > Streptomycetaceae > Streptacidiphilus > Streptacidiphilus sp. MAP12-16. The sequence goes on along the minus strand of NZ_JBGCBY010000013.1, from coordinate 157,102 downwards.
AGACGGTCTCCGGTTCGAGCGGCGTGCCGCAGGAGTGCAGACGGACCAACTGGATGTCCCTGTCCGCCAGAAGGGCGCCTGCCAACAGGCGGCGACGGTCCGCCGGGGGGCGGGCCGGGTCGTGCTGAAGGGCCTCGAAGACGGCGAGGATGTGGATCGGCGACACCGCGACCTCCGCTTCGATCCGGCGGCGGACCGCCGTCAGCACAGGGGCGGCGGCCACCAGGTCGGTCGCCCTGCGCCGGGCGAGCAGGTCGAGCACGGCCGGGCTACTCGCGGAGTCGACGAAGTCGACCGAGCCGCCAGCCGCCAACACCCTGAGGCAGGTGCCCGCCAGTGCCTCCAACTCCTCCGCCGGAGCCAGCGTGTACATCACTACGGTGTCGGGTCCAGGCTGGTCGTCGCGCGGCTCGTCGTCCGTTCGGCCGCCCATCAGATCGACGAGATCCGCCCAGGTCAGGGCAACTTCCTGGGCGCCGGAACAGCCGATCAGCGCAGCAGCCGCGCCGGCGACCCCGGCGCCGATGCCGCGGCTTGGCGGCGGGGGCGTGGTCCGTTCCGGTCAGCCCTGGTACGACCAGCCCGTCATGCGGTCGATGGTGACGCGGACGACCGGGCCCGTCGGGACCGTCTCCTGGTACTGGAGATACTTGGCCGCCAGTAGATCGACCGCGGCAGCGCGTCGCGGGCCGTCTGCCCAGGTCTCCGCCCTACCGTCCACGCGTACCCACCAGAGCTGGGTCCAGTCGTCCGCGTAGTGGTCGGCCAGAACGCTCACGCGCGGGTTCTCCCGGATGTTCCGCAACCGCCGCAGGTCCGTCGACGCCTTCGGCTTGTGGTCGACGACGAAGAGCAGCCGGTCGCCGTCCAGCGCGAACGTGATCGGAACCTGGTGCGGCTCGCCTGACCCGGAGACGGTGGCGAGCCGGGCTACTCGGGACGTCTCCAGCCGCGTCCGGGCTTCGGCGGCATCCAATCGCATGCGTCGACGGTACAGCCCTGGTGGAGCGGGATGAGGGATCGTCAGCCGGCTGAGATTCCACCTCTCGCAGGCTGAGCCGGGTTTGCTGGCACGCCGTCGAGCCGGGCCCGAATGCGGCGCCGCATGCCCAAATAGCCATATTTATCGACCCGGTTGGGATCGCCGTCCAACCCTTCACTAGGATCCCCCCAGTCACAGGGGGCACTTCTATCGGACCATCAGTTCATGCGGCGGGCTCGGCGCCACCTGCGCGCCCGCGCGAAAGGGTAAACATGTTAAATGTTCGGGGACGGCGCACCGCGCAGCTCTGCGGCGCGGTCGTGTTGTCCGCAAGCGCCATTGCCGGGTCCTTCGCAATGGCCGGTGCGGCCTCGGCGGACCAGAGCGCCACCAGCCATGCGGTACTGGGGGACTTCCTGCACAGCGCGAGCGTCGACGTCGCGGGCGAGGGCACGGTGGAGGCCGGCACGGTCGCGCTGGACCAGAGCGGCCAGACGCTGGCTGTGTACTGCATCGACCTGCACCACGGCACGCACAACGGGGTGGACTACAGCGAGACCGGTTGGGACCAGTCGACCCTGTCCAACAACCCGGACCGCGGCAAGATCCAGTGGATCCTGGAGCACTCCTACCCTGTGGTGTCGGCCTCGTCCCTCGCCGCGCAGCTCAACCTGAACAAGCTGAGCGAGGACCAGGCCGCCGCCGCCACGCAGGCCGCCATCTGGCACTTCTCCGACCAGGCGGATGCTCAGCCGACGGACAAGTCCGCCGGGAAGCTCACCGCGTGGCTGGAGAGCAACGCGGTCAACACCGCCGAGCCGGCGCCTTCGCTGCAGCTCTCCCCGGCCAGCGTCGCCGGTAAGAGCGGCGAGAAGATAGGCCCGGTGACCGTCACCACCAGCGCCTCCTCCGTCGACCTGCAGCTCAACGCCCCCTCGGGGGTGAAGCTGGTCAACCAGAACGGCACCACCGCGACCAAGGCCACCAACGGCGAGAAGCTCTACGTCCAGGTTCCGGCCGGCGCCGCCACCGGCAGCGCGCAGCTGACCGCATCGACGACCACCGCTCTACCGGTCGGCCGTGCCTTCAAGGCCGTGGACGGCAGCAGCCAGACCATGATCCTGGCAGGGACAGCGCCGGTCGCCGTCACTGCCAAGGCGGGCGCCGACTGGGCCCCCAAGGGCGTCATCCCTGCGGCCAACGCGCAGGAGAACTGCAAGCAGGGCGGCGTCGACGTCACCCTGACCAACGCCGGTGACCAGCCCTGGAACGCCACGGTCGGCGGCCAGAACGTCACCGTGCAGCCGGGTGCAAGCACCAGCGTGCTGGTCAAGGTCCGCGAGGGTGCAACCTACGACATCACGGTGACCGGACCGAACGGCTTCAGCAAGGTGTTCAAGGGCGCACTGAAGTGCCGGCCCACCACTCCTGGTGGCGGCACCACGCCCAGCCACAGTGCGACGCCCACCCCGTCCACTCCCTCCCCCTCGCCGAGCGGCCCCGGCCTGGCCCAGACCGGTGGCGGCAGTAGCACTCCCATGATCACCGGCATCGCCGCGGGCTTTGTCGCGCTGGGCGGCGCCGCGGTCTTCGTTCTGCGCAGGCGCGCCAAGGGCGCCCACGCGGCATAGCCCTGCCCCCTGAGGACTCTGACGGACAGTCAGTATCCGCCACCCCGGCCCCTGTCGCTCCGTGAGCGCAGGGGCCGGGGAAGTTCAGGGGAATGCCGTCCTGCGCCAGGCACTCGCATTCGACGGCCGGTTGGCATCCTCGGGAAGCGCGTGGCCGGTCAGTGCGGAAGCTCGACCGACAGGTGCGGGGTCAGCGCCCGGAGGAAGTCCGCTGCGTCGAACATTGCGCCGGCCGAGGCTACGCCGGTTGTCCGCGTGTGCCCGGCCAGGATTCGCTGGACGGCCTCCACCACCAGTGGTGCGGTGACCGCGTAGATGTCCTGGCCTCGGGCCGTGGCGCGTCGCTCGACGCCATCTGCGCTCACCAGGACGTCGACGACGAAAACCTGGTCCGATCGCCCCAGAGCGTCGACTGGCTCAGGCGCCGGCGTGTCCTCCTTGGCCAAGTCCCTCGCGGCTTCGACGGTCATGTAGGTGCGGATCTCGGGCACGGCCACGTGACTGGGAACAGTGATGACATCGGCCATGGTGAACTCCGCGATCACCGCTCGTCGCCCAAGCGGCTCTGGAAAGAGCCAGTCCTGCTCTGATGCCTTGTCGTCGTGGTACTGCAGCGCGCCGTCCGCGAACCGCACCCGACGGCCCGCGCGACGCTGATGGGACACCTGACCGGCCGCCCGGGTGCCCGCCGTGGGATACCAGCTGCTCAACCCGTACGCGACGTGCACCACGTCCGCAGCAGTCCACTCTCCCATCGCCGCGGTCACCAACAGGTCGCCCAGTCCACCGTAGAAAGCCATCGCCGGCACCACGGGTGTGTCTGTCTTTCGGGCTGCTTCCGCATAGTCGGCGAACATCGCGGCATTCGCCTCGATCTCTGCCGCGACGTCGACGTACGGGATCCCCGCGCGCAAGGCTGCCTCGACGACCGGGCCTCCCGTCACCGCGAACGGTCCGGCGCAGTTGACGACAGCCGCTGCTCCGTCGAGAGCCCGGTCCAGTGAGTTCGCGTCGTCCACGGTGGCCGGCCGCACGACCACATCTGCCCACTCGGCCGCAAGCACCTCCAGCTGGGCCGCGTCACGGCCGGAGATGATAGTGGCGAAGCCACGCCTTCGTAGTTCGGCGACGATGAAGCGACCGGTGTGCCCTGTCGCCCCGTACACCACCACTGCAGCCTTCGTGCTCATCGTTCCCCGATCTCGATGTTCTGACGAGCCCAGTCTCGCCGCAGGCGGCACCCGACTGTGATGGTCCGGAACGACATCACCCGTACACTTTCGGACATGCCCACTGTCGCGCTGCTGGCCGCCGGTCACCTGCTGCACTTCGAACTGGCAGTGGCCTACGAGATCTTCGGCAATCCCCCGCGCGAAGCCACGGAAGGCTGGTACGACGTACTGCTCTGCGGGCCCGGACCGGTGCAGGTCGGCCCGTTCATGGTCGAGCCTGACCACGGGCTGGAGCGCTTGGTCGGCGCCGACACCGTGATCGTGCCCGCGTGCGCCGACATCGACGAGCCGCCGCCGGCGGAGCTGATCGAAGCCGTGCGTGCGGCCCACGAGTCGGGTGCCCGGGTTGCCTCCCTCTGCACCGGAGCGTTCATGCTCGGCGCCGCGGGCCTGCTGGACGGTCGGCGGGCCACCACCCACTGGGCCCATGCCGCAGAACTGAGTGCCCGTCATCCACTGGCCGTGGTCGACCCGGACGTGCTGTACACGGACAACGGCAGCGTGCTCACGGCTGCGGGCAAGGCCGCCGCCGTGGATCTCTGCCTCCACCTGATCCACCTCGACCACGGCGCCGCCATCGCCAACTCCGTCGCCCGTCGCCTCGTCATGCCGCCACATCGGCCCGGCGGTCAGGCCCAGTTCGTGGCTACGCCGATGCAGGTCGCGGGCGACCACACGCTTGCCAACCTGCTCGCCTGGGTCCAACAACGACTGGACCAGCCGCTGACGGTGACCGACATGGCTCGGAGGGCGAACACGAGCCCGCGCAATCTCGGACGGCAGTTCCGGTCAGCGATCGGGCAGACCCCGATTCAGTGGCTGCTGGCCCAACGCGTACGTCGCGCCCAGGAGCTGCTGGAGGCCACCGACGAGAGCATCGAGGGGGTTGCCCTCGCCAGCGGCATGGGCACCGCCACGACACTTCGGCGCCAGTTCAAACGGATCGTCGGGGTCCCACCTGACACCTACCGGCGCTCGTTTCGCAGCGCAAAACCTGCCCTGCCCGGTACGGGCACAGCGCAACCCCCGGCCGTTCGAGTGACTGCTGCTGATCCTCTCTCAAGTCCATCGCCGGCGTTCCTTGCGAACTCCACGGATGAGCACCTGGCGCGAGCTGCAGACCTGCCGCGGCACGAAATGCGGCAAGTTCGATGATGCCGCTGTCAGTGCCGTCGCGGTGCGTGCGCCCAGAGCTTGGGGAGCATTGCCGACAAGACCACAGAAAGCCCACTCCGACCTGCTTGTTCTGCTCCGCAGGATGTCGCACCGCCCGTTGGGGCACGTGTGGGGGTACGACCCTTCGCTGGGAGGATCAGGGCGCGGCCGACTCAGGATGGGCTCGGGACGAGTCCCAGCCGATCGCCACCGCCCAGGTAACGCCCGGATCGGCTGTCACCTTGAGCGGGGCTGTCCTACTCGGCGCCGACAAGTCGTAGGCGTTGAGACTCCCGTCGGGGTGGGCGGAGCAGCGCTCGGTGTAGCGGCCGAAGGGGCCCGTGTCAACCGTTAGGGTGCCAGCACCCTGGCACTCCGTGGCCACCCAGATCGTCCCCGCGGCGACCTTGTTGGGGAGAGCCGTCTCCTGGCTTCCGACGTGTCGCCCGGTGGTGGCCAGTACTTTGTCGCCGTGCAGGGACTCCACGGGATCCTCCCACGGCGCATACGCGATGGGTGCCGGAGCCGGACTGTGCCGCAGCCCAGAAGCGGTCGACCGGTGCTCGTCGGTGCAACCGCCCAGGAGCAGAACCGCGGCGACGCAGCTGAGCACAACGCGTCGTCCCATGGCCACAGCCATCAGTGATCCCCCCGTGAGCCATGGCCCGCCTTCGGGCGCCAGCGCGGTCATGGTGGCATGCCCCGAGGGAGATCGTCCAGGGAGAGCGGGCGCTCCCCGTTGTGCCCGTAGCCGGCCTCGCCCGCCCCCTCCGGTGGCTGCGCTTGCCGGTGCCGGGGCAGGCGTTGGGGCGGGGATTGCCGTGCAGTGCCGTTCAGGTCCTATCCGTGCAAGCCACAGCCGCGCCGACGTCCCGTCAGTGCCGTCGGATGCCACCCGGCACCGGGGACGCTGCTCCCCCCACGCTCGCACGAACGGCCGCTGCCAGCCTCGATCGGCCAACTGCACCGCGCAGGCCCGGGGGCCTGCTCGTCCAAATCAGCAGGGCCACACCGACCGGCCCTGACGAACGGGCTCGGGAAGTTCCCGGCATGGATATGGTGGAGGTACCATAACCCTATGGCTCTGAAGAAAACCACCGTCATGGTGGAAGAAGAAGATCTCGCACTCATCAAGGAAGCCGCAGCACGCGAGGCCCGGCCCGAGTCGGAATACTTCCGCGAGGCCTTTCACATCGCCGCGCTGCGTACTCGCCGCTGGGACGAGGACTGGGACATCCCCCGTCTCGATTTCGGCCACCCGATCAGTGCCGGGGAGATCGACCAGGCCGTGATCGAAGCCGTGGCGGACCCGGAGTGATCATCATCGGCGACACCTCCGGTCTGGTGGCCGCCCTCAACGTCTCAGATCCAGAGCACGAGGCCGCTCGTACTGCCTTGCGCACGGCCGCGCTCACTGTCGTCTCCCCATTGGTGCTGCTGGAGATCGAACACATCACCACAAGGAACGTCGGCCGCCAGGCGGCGCTCGCAGTCAACGACTGGCTACTGGCTCAGGAGCAGACCGGACGAGTAGCGGTGCCCGGCCTGCCGGCCGCCACCTTCCGAAAGGCCCGCAAGATCCAGGACCGCTACGCGGCCCTGCGACTCGACCTCGCTGACGCCGTGAACGTCCTCCTCGCCGAACAATTCGAGACCGAGGCCATCCTCACTCTCGACCGCCGGGACTTCCGCGCTATCACCCCACTGACTGGGAAGCACGGTTTTCGGCTGCTGCCCGACGACCTGTAACACTGCCTCCGCGATCCGGACCACACTGCGCCCCTGGTCCCCTCGGGCGAAGGGCAATGGTGTGGGGGCCAGCACCCGGGCGGCCCTCATGAGGCATCGGCCTCCCGGTGGAGTTCAGGGGTGACCGAGAGCTGGATCATGGCATCTACTCACGTCACTACTGATGCCTCGGCCGCTTCCACGTCCAAGGTCGTGGCCCGCGGCAGCGAAGGCGACGCCGACACAATGTGGGGCGACGGGGGCGCTCTGTACTGGCTGATTCGCCCCGAAGGCCTGGCCGCAAACGGCTTCGAGTCCGTCATGTTCACCTGGCAGTGCTGCTGAGCCCGACCAGACCAGCCCCGCGTGAGCAGCTCAGAGCCTAACCAGCAACACGGGCAGGAGTACCGATCTCCCCACCAGCCCTCCACCTTCACCCCACCACCGACCCGACAGAGCGAAGGCGGTCCACCTCGAAGAGGTGAACCGCCTTATCCTGCTTGCCACTTGGGCGATGTGCGCCGCCAGGGACTCGAACCCCGGACCCGCTGATTAGGAGCTGATTTGTGGAAGGTGCTGGTAGGACCTGGAAGCGCCGCCCAGGACCATTGAGTGCCCATCCGTGCAGGCCACGGCCGCGCCGACGTACCGTCAGTGCCGTCGGATTCCACTCGGTACCGGGGACGCCGCTCCCACCACGCTCCCACCATCGGCCGCTGCCAGCCTCGATGGGTGCAGATCTCTTGAGGGTGTCTGGCACGAGCGTGACCTGCGGGTTCTTGATCCAGCGCGGCTACGCCGTGTCAGTTACGCCCGGCTGTACGGCGCCGACGCGGACGAACGGGCGCCGTGAGAGACAGACGGGCAGGTCGGCCGCGATGGGCTCCATGGCGACGATGGACTCGATTCGCACAAAATCGCTGATGGGCCAGACCCTCAAAAGATCTGCACCCAACCCGCTTGCTGCATTGTCGGTGCCATGGCGTACCGTTCCATTCGATCGTCGCGGCCGCGTCGGCGCGGGGGAGTTCCCCGGCCGCGGCCGCGGCCGTGCTCCGGCACGATTTCCCTGGGGGGGTTCAGATGCCCACGTTCACGCTGCGCCAGAACAGCAGCTTCGACATCCTCTACCACGGCCTGCTGCCGGGTTACACGGCTCGCGTCGCCATCGCCTACCAGGGCGACGCGAAGAACAGCGCCGCACCGTTCAACTGGCTGTTCTACCGCGTCACCCACTAGTCCCCGTCACCGTGGTTGCGCTGGACCGGCTTCGGCACGTCCAGCGCGACCACGAGCAGCCCGCACTTCGCATCGGGGACCGACGAGGCGGGCGCGCAGTCACCGCACAGCACTGTCATGTCGTGGCACTACACACTTGAAGGACCCCCTTTGCGTCGCAAACGCTTGAGCCTCGCCGTCACCGCCGCCCTCGCGGTTTTGACCTGCACCACCCTGTCCGTTGGCCCCGCTCAGGCCGCCAGCGGCAGTCTCACCGTGACGACGCTCGGCCGGAACGGGGCGGTGATCTCGTCCAATCTGAACCTCACCAATACGCAGACCGGTGAGATCGTCCAGGCCAAGAGCGGCAAGCGGGTGTGGCTCGCCAAGGGGCAGTGGGCGGTCGTCGCCGACATCGAGACCCCCGACAACTCGCCGTTCAGGATGAGCGACACACTCACGGCCGTGCAGGTGTCCGTCTCCGGCAGCACCTCGTTGACCCTGGACGCCCGCAGGGGCAAGCGGGTCTCGGCCTCCGTGGACGCCACCTCGGGTGGCGCCGCCGCGAAATACAACACGCTGGAGACCGCCGTCGCCTGCCCCGCGAACGACATCGCCGGCGAGGTGGGCGTGTACAACGTGCCGGGTGAGATCTTCGAGATCCCCAACCCCAACTCGACGTACTTCCACTTCGCCTGGATGCAGACCTGGACGTCGAACACTTGGCCTGGCGCCAGCGATTACTACGCTGTGACCAAGGAGACCAGCGGGCTGCCCACGAGCCCGAACGCCTCCTTCCGCCAGTCGTCCATGGCCAAGGTGTCCGTGTCCCTGCGCTCCGGCGAGAGTGCGCAGCCGGTTGACGCTCTCCGAGTGACCCCCGCGCCTGCGAACACCGACTGCCAGACCATGCTCTACGGCCAGTCGGACATGAACATGGGCCAGGGCACCCCCTTCAACTCGAACGCCTACGTCTCCCCGGGCCGCTGGTCGCTGCAGGGATACAACTCCCAGGGAGCCCAGGGCACCGATGCGACCACCACCCGCACCTTCGCGGCTGGCAGCAGCAACTGGCAGGACTTCAGCCGTGCGGTATGGGGCCCCACGGCGGGCCTGCCGTACGTGACCAACCGGTCGGTGACCTACACGCCCTACAAGACCATTGCTGACGCCAGTGCCGGGACCGACGGAGCAGCCGACACCCGCAACGTGGTGACGCTCAGCAAGAGCGGCAGAGTCCTCAAGAGGCAGACCCTCACCAACACCTTCGGCAGCTCCTCACCCTTCTCCGCGCAGATCACCTCAGCCGGCTGGTACGAACTCACGGTTGCGGCGACGCGCCTGCAGGCGGCACAGCTGTCCACCGGCGTGACCCTGGACTGGCACTTCTACGCAGACCCGGCGCACACCCAAGTCGCCCCCGGCTACCTGGCCGAGCTCTCGCCCTCGTTCCTGCACTCCTCCAATGCCGCGACACGGGGCATCACCACCCCGGTCACGGTCACCCTCGCCCGGACCGACGAGCCCTGGTCGGGCAGCGGCGAGCACTTCGCCCCGGACTCCGTCAAGTCCCTCCAGGTCTACGCCTCCCACGACAACGGCCGGACCTGGCACGCCGTCACCGTCCGCCGCAGCGGCTGGCAGTGGGTCGCCTCCGTCCCCGAGCCCACCATCGCCGGCACGGTCGCGCTGCGCACCGTCGCAACCGGCACCGCGGGCGACACCTCCGTCCAGACCGTCTACAACGCCTACCTCGTCGGCTGACCCGACCTCCCACCCGACCAGACCCGTACCTGATCCCCGTACCGTCGCGGCAGCGCAGCAGGACTGCTGCCGCGACGGCGGGAACCGTACTCCACCGCCTCCCGCTTCCGCCCGGGCCTGGACTGATCCACCAGCGCGCTACTGCTGAGCATCACCGGTAGGTCGCAGCGGGAATCGACGATGCCGCGCCGAAAGTAAGGCGACGGTCGACCGGCGGCCCGGCCGATAGGACATTTGGGCCGATCTGATGCGCGACGGCCAGCCAGGTGCCGGGCGTAACTGACACGGCGTAGCCGTGCTGGATCAAGAACTCGCAGGTCACGCTCGTGCCAGACACCCTCAAAAGCTCTGCACCCAGCCTCGATCGCAGCCCTGCCGGCTTGGGATGGCCTGTCAGTTCGAGGCTCAAGGCCTTCGCTACTGGACAGGTGCGCCGGTGGCAAGTGGTGGCGAGCGGCGGCCGCCGAAGGCGGAGAGGGTCTGTTCGAGCAGTGGCAGGGCGTGCATGACGTGGCGGGAGCGGATGAGTGCGTCCCATGCCGGTTCGAACTTCTTCCAGCCCCCCGAGTAGGCGAGGTGGCGCACCCGGTCACGCGCGTGATCGTGGACGGCGGATCCCTTCCAGATGGAGCCCCAACGATAGAAGTCCCGGTACGCACGCCAGCCACGTGAGGTCTGTGGGGTCAACGCTGCGAGTCAACCTTCGTCGGGGGATCTGTGGGGCGACCGAAGGCTGTCGCAATGCCGCGTAGTCAATGCTCTGCAAGCCCTAACTACGCGGTAATGGGGCTAGCTGGCTGAACGGACTTGCGGCGCGGTGATGTCCGGTCCGCCGGTTAGGTCTTGGGTTCCTATGACGCCGAGCAGCCGCAGCTGCTCGACCGCTGGGCCGCCGGGCGGGGCGGTGTAGAACTGGAGCCGCTGCCGGCCGTCCTCGCTGAACAGGTTCTGGCAGTTGATCTCCACGACGCCGAGCGTCGGGTGGATGATCCGCTTGCGCTCGCCGCGTCGGACGGCGACGTCGCCGCTGGCCCAGAGCTGCGCGAATTCGGCGCTGGCCCGCCGCAGTCGGCCGACCAGCTGCCGTGTCACGGGGTCATGATCCCGGCGGGCCACGGCAGCGCGCAGATCGGACACCAGGACGCGTGAGTGGTGCGCGTGGTCCTCGACCGGATAGACACCGCGCGAGCCGGGGTCGGTGAACCAGCGGTGGACGAAGCTGGCCTTCGGGCCCGCGCTGGTGACCGGCGGGCCGAGCAGTGCGGTGGCCAGCCGGTTCTGGGCCAGCGTCTCATGCAGGTCGGTAATGATGAGCGCCGGGGTGGTGTCCAGCCGGTCGAGCAGGGTTAGCATCGCCGGCTGCACGTACGCCGCGGTGCCGCGTGCCGCGGCGGCGACCGGGCGCCCGGCCAGCAAGAACAAGTGGTCGCGTTCGTCAGTGTCCAGGCGCAGCGCCCGGGCCAGGGCGGTGAGCATCTGGACGGTGGGTTGGGAGCCGCGCCCCTGCTCCAGTTCGGTGTAGTACTCCACCGAGGCGCCGGCCAGTTGGGCAACCTCGTCGCGGCGCAGGCCCGGTACGCGGCGGCGGGAGCCGGGCGGCAGCCCGGCCTCGGCAGGGGTGATCCGGTCTCGCCGCGACTTCAGGAAGGTTCCGAGTTCGGACAGGTCCATGTCTTCGAGTCTCTCCCAGTGGCAAGGGTGCAGCCAGGGGACGGCGTCCCCTGGCTGCGTGCGGGGTGCGAAGCGGATCAGGTCTGCGGTCCGGCGGCCAGCTCGGCCAGGGTCAGGACATCGCCGCCGATGCCCCAGCCGCCGTCGGCGACCTCCTCGACCAGGACCATCGTGTTGGCACGGGCGCGCTCTCCGAAGATCCGGACGTACAGCTCGGTGGTCTCGGTGACGATCTGCTCCTTCTGCTTCTCGTCGAGGGTCTTCTCCGGGACCTTGAAGTTGGCGAACGGCATGGCGTGTTCCTCTCGTGACGTAATGTCGGTGTGGCGCGGGGTGTTGCAGGGAGCTGCCCGTGGTGAGCAGCTCCTCCAGCCCGATGCGGCGGAATAATTCGGCGCGAACCCGGCCGGCGACCGCGCAGACGACTTCGCTGCCGTCGCGGCCGGGATCCATGTAGATGCGTGCCGCTTTCGAGGAGGAAGTCGGGACTTGGCGCCCCGTCGTGATCTCCACCATCGCCGGTGTCCTCGCAACTAACCAGGGTGTACTCACCCTGGTGTCGCCGACCCCAGCCTCGTTCCCGGCTACCGCGACCCGATGCTCACAGCGGTCCCCCCACGCGTGCGCCCAGGGTCGAAGATGGCCGGGACGCTGATGGGGTCGGCCCAGGACCAACCCAGGGCGGCATTGGTGAGCAGTCCGGCCGACAGCACTGTGGACAGGTAGGTGCACAGCAGGGTCTGCTTGGAGTCGGCGACCGCGGAGGCCGAGCCCAGTTCCCGCCCGGTCTTGCGCTGGGCGGCGGACAGGACCGGACATCACCGCGACGCAAGTCCGTTCGGCCAGCCAGTAGGGACGGCGAGAGATCGTCCTCACAAGTGCCGCATGGAATACCGAGTTGATGGAACATCAGCGGCTCGGCGAAGTCAGTCCCCACCACCCTCACAGAGAGGCCGGGAACCGTCGGACGCAGGAGCGCTCGGTCCGTGCCCAGCCCAGCCCCCATGTAACGATCTTGTACCCGTGCTCCCACCACGCTCCCACCACAAGATCAAAAAAGACCAGGGCCTCCTCGCCGTAGCGAGAAAGCCCTGGTCAAACTATCTTTCAGCTGTGCGCCGCCAGGGACTCGAACCCCGGACCCGCTGATTAAGAGTCAGCTGCTCTAACCAACTGAGCTAGCGGCGCTTAGTGTCCGGCTGTTGCTTGCGCTCTTGCCTGGGCACGACGGAAATACTACCTGACCTGCGGGGGTGCTGGTGACCACCCCCGGCGGGGTGGGGTCAGCCGCTGCCCGTCTGGGTGTCCTTGGCGGCGCGGACGGCGTCGCGGACGGCTTTGGCGACGGGGTCGAGGCGGGCCAGGTCGGCGAGGCGGCGCTGGGCCGGGCGGTTGGCTCGGCCGGGGTAGAGGCGTCGGGACAGGTCGCCTGCGTGAGCGAGGGCGGCGAGCTGGAGGGTGCGGGCCGGGGCGTTGGGGTCGAGGACGGCGTCCGCGACCAGGGCGACGCAGGCGTCGTGGGCGCTGCGGTCGGCAGCGGTGTAGCGGGTGACCGGGATCAGGCCGAGCAGTTTGTGGCTCTGCGGCTGCAGCAGGCCGCGCTGGATCAGAGAGTCCAGGTACGGCGCCGCGACCCTGCGGCCGAGCCGGTGCAGGCAACGGGAGAGGGTCGCCCCGCGCGGTGGAGCGGCTGTGGCGTTCAGCACCCGCACAGCGTCGTCCAGCGCGGGGTGCCCCAGCGGAGCCGTCCGGCTCAGGACGAGCCGCCGACCGTCGAGCACGGCCGCCTCGGCGGCCAGCAGTTCCGCGAGGACGCCACCGGCCAGGGCGAGATGGAACAGGCTCGGCTGACGCAGCCGACCGCTCACCGGTTCCACGCAGAGCAGGAGAAGGTCCTCGGGCAGAGAGGTGCGATAGGCATCCATCGTCTGGCTACTCCCCCGCGGCGCGGCGCCGCGAACCGTTCTGCGCCGATGTTCTGCCGCGGGCGGACACGCGATGGGACGGAGGCGTGGGAACAGACCCGGGGGTTTGCCGGTTGCCAGCCATGTCAGGTCCGTCGCAGCGGACGCGGCCCCGGCCGCGGTCCGTGCCGGTCCAGGCCGTAGCCGTCGCCGTATCCGTGGGAGCACCGCCGTGAGCCAGCCCGACCCGTCCGTACCGTCCGAGCCGGTCAGTCTGGCCGCGCAGATCCCCGGCCGGGTGCGCGGCAGCGCGGAGACGCCGCTGTCCATCCTGGACCTCGCCACCGTCGGCGCGGGCTACACACCCAGCCAGGCCCTGGCCGCGACGACCGAGCTCGCCCGCAAGGCCGAGGCGTGGGGGTACCACCGCTTCTGGGTGGCCGAGCATCACGGTATGCCCGGCGTGGCCAGCTCCGCGCCGGCTGTGCTGCTGGCGCACCTGGCCGCCGCGACGCAGAGCATCCGGCTGGGCTCGGGCGGCGTGATGCTGCCGAACCACGCGCCGCTGGTGATCGCCGAGCAGTTCGGCACCCTGCACGCGCTGCACCCGGGCCGGATAGACCTCGGCCTCGGCCGGGCCCCCGGTACCGACCCGGCGACCGCGCGGGCGCTGCGGCGCGGTGTCCTGGACGAGTCCGCCGAGGAGTTCCCGCAGCAGCTCAGCGAGCTGACCCGGTTCCTGGACGCGGACTTCCCGGCCGGGCACCCGTACCACCGGCTGCGCGCCGTGCCGGGGGAGGCGAGCGCGCCGGGCAGCGGCCGTCCGCCGATCTGGCTGCTGGGGTCGTCCGGTTTCAGCGCCCAGCTCGCCGGCCGGCTCGGGCTGCCCTTCGCCTTCGCTCACCACTTCAGCGCCGGAAACACCGTCCCCGCGCTGGACCTGTACCGGGACTCCTTCCGTCCCTCGGTAGTGCTGGCTGAGCCCTACACGCTGATCGGCGTGGGCGCGGTCGCCGCCGACACGTCGGAGCAGGCGCGGCGGCTGGCCGGTTCCGGGGCGCTGGGGATGCTGCGGCTGCGGCGCGGACAGCCCGGGCTGATCCCGACGGCCGAGGAGGCCGAGGCGTACCCGTACACCGAGCTGGAGCGGGAGTTCGTCGACTCCTGGCTGGCGAACGTCGTGCTCGGCGAGCCCGAGCAGGTCCGCGAGGGTCTGCTCGATCTGCGCAAGCGCACCGGGGCCGACGAGCTGATGATCACCAGCAACATCCACGGCCACGAGGCCCGGCACCGCTCGTACGAGCTGATCGCGCAGGCGTACGGGCTGCTCGGGTGAGCGGAGTCCCCTCTCCGCTGCAGGAGTTGACGGACGATCGGCCGGCCGTGGCCGGGGTGCGGCTGCTGCTGAAACGGGACGACCTGATCCACCCCACCGTCCCCGGCAACAAGTGGCGCAAGCTGCTGCCCAATCTCGCCGAGGCGCGGGCGGCGGGCCACGACACCGTGCTGACCTTCGGCGGCGCGTACTCCAACCATCTGCGCGCGACTGCGGCCGCCGGGCGCGCGGCGGGTCTGCGCACCGTCGGTGTGGTACGCGGCGACGAGCTGCGGGGCCGGCCTCTGAACGCCTCGCTGGCCCAGGCGGCGGCCTGGGGCATGGAACTCGACTTCATGGACCGGGCCACCTGGCGGGCGCGGATGTCCGCCGAGGTGGTGGCCGGACTCCTGCACCGGCACGGTCCCGCCCTGGTCGTCCCGGAGGGCGGCAGCAACGCCGCCGGAGTTCGCGGATGCGTGGCGCTGGGACGGGAGTTGGCCGAGTCCGGCGCCGATGTCGTCTGCTGCTCGGTGGGTACCGGCGGGACGCTGGCCGGGCTCGCGTCCGGACTCGCCCCCGGGCAGCGGGCGGTGGGCTTCGCGGCGCTCAAGCACGCGCCGCTGGAGGCCGAGACGGAGGCGCTGCAGCTGGCGGCCTTCGGCAGGCGCACGCCCAACTGGCGCATCGATCACGGCAGTCACTTCGGCGGCTACGGGCGAACCACTCCCGAACTGGTGGCGTTCGCGGCCGACTTCGAGGAGCGGCACGGGATCCGGCTGGATCTCGGCTACGAGGCGAAGGCTCTGCACGGCATCCTGGCGGGCCTGGGCACGGGCGCGTTCCGGCGGGGCTCGACGGTGGCCCTGGTGCTCGCGGGTTAAGCGGACCTCAACAGGGAATTGGTCTAGTCCTAGGTCTAGTCCATCCTCTTGACGTGCTGCGGACATCTCCTCCATGGTGGGCGCTGGTACAGACCTCTCATCCTCTCCCCCACGAGGAGCCCCGGTGTTCCGTACGACTCCCTCCCGTGCCCTGGCCGCGCTCGCCACGGCCGGGCTCGCCGCAACCGCGCTGATCGCCGCAGGCGGCAGCAGCGCGCAGGCCAGCACCACGACGTCCGCGCTCAGTAGCAACTGGTACGCGGCCGCGCCCTATCTGATGCCGCTGGACAACAACCCCCCGAACCCCACAGACGTGATGGCTGCCACCGGCCTCAAGGCGTTCCAGCTCGCCTTCGTCCTCGCGCCCAACGGCGGTGGCTGTACGCCCACCTGGGGCGGGACGGCCGCGGTCTCCTCCGACACCGCCGTCGCCGCGACGATCAGCTCCATCCGCGCGGCCGGCGGCGACGTCTCCGTCTCCATCGGCGGCTACGGCGGCACCAAGCTCGGCCAGACCTGCGGTTCCCCGGCCGCGACCGCGGCCGCGTACCAGCAGGTCATCACGAAGTACGGGCTGCACGCCATCGACTTCGACCTGGAGGAGCCGGAGTACGAGAACACGTCCGCCGTCGCCAACGAGGTCGGTGCGGCGCAGATCCTGCAGCAGAACAACCCCGGCCTGTATGTGTCGGTGACCACGCCCGGCACCGCCGCGGGCACCGGCTGGTTCGGCCAGCAGATGCTCAACCAGGCCAAGGCGGACGGCTTCACGCCGAACAACTTCTCGATCATGCCCTTCGACGGCGGCTTCAGCGGCGCGTCCTCGCAGATCTCGGCGCTGCAGTCGTTCAACACCCTGCTGATGAACACCTTCGGCTGGAGCTCGGCCACCGCGTACGCCCACGAGGGCATCTCGATGATGAACGGGCGCAGCGACAGCGGCGAGTACTTCTACCAGGCCGACTTCCAGTCGGTGCTGGACTTCGCCACCAGCCACGGTCTGGCCCGCTACACCAACTGGTCGGTGAACCGCGACCGGCAGTGCACTCCGCCCGACAACAACGGCACGACGTCCGGGACCTGCAGCAGCGTCGCCCAGGGGGCCTGGGACTTCACCAAGTTCAGCGTGAAGTTCGCCGGGGCGACCCCGCCCACCGGCACGCCGACCCCGACACCCACGCCCACCTCGACCCCGACGAGCAGCCCGACGCCGACCCCGACTCCGACCGGTGGCGGTAGCTGCACCGCCGCGCCGTGGAGTTCGACCGTCGCGTACACCGGCGGGATGGTCGTCAGCTACAACGGCCACAAGTGGACGGCCAAGTGGTGGACCCAGGCGGACGTCCCCGGCGGCGCAGCCGGAGTCTGGACGGACAACGGCGCCTGCTGAGCGACCGTCGAAACGGCCTGTGGCCGGACTCCCGAAAGGGGTCCGGCCACAGGCCGTTCAAGATGCTGCCGTCAGCTGTCTCAACTGTGCCGGCTGTGTCAGCCGCCTCAGCTGTGCCAGCTGACCGGGGAGCGGTAGTTGCCGTGCCGCTCGGGCCGCTGCCAGCGGGCCTGCGGCTGGCCGTGACCCTTGGCGGGCCGGGCCTCGGCGGCGGCACGGGCCAGCAGGACGGCGGTGAGCGCGGCCAGTTCCTCGTCGGCCAGCTGGCCCTTGACGACGCGGACCAGCGGGTCCGTGGACGGTTCGATGACGGTGGTCACTTCTGACTCCTCGGGCTGCTCAGGTGGTCTGGGGGCCGGCGGGCGGCGACGCTGCTGCCGACGACGACGAACGACGGGTCGACTGGCTACTGCGGCGGGTTGCCGTGCTTGCGCTGCGGCAGGTCGGCGTGCTTGCTGCGCAGCATGTGCAGGGCGCGGATGAGCACGTTGCGGGTGGCGGCCGGGTCGATGACGTCGTCCACCAGGCCGCGTTCGGCGGCGTAGTAGGGGTGCATCAGCTCGTCCTTGTACTGCTTGACCATCTGGGCCCGCATGGCCTCGGGGTCGTCCGCCTCGGCGATCTGACGGCGGAAGATGACGTTGGCGGCGCCCTCGGCGCCCATCACGGCGATCTCGTTGGTGGGCCAGGCGTAGGACAGGTCCGCGCCGACCGAGCGGGAGTCCATGACGATGTAGGCGCCGCCGTAGGCCTTGCGCAGGATCAGCTGGATCCGCGGGACGGTGGCGTTGCAGTACGCGTAGAGCAGCTTGGCACCGTGCCGGATGATGCCGCCGTGCTCCTGGTCGACACCGGGCAGGAAGCCCGGGACGTCCAGCAGGGTGATCAGCGGGATGTTGAAGGCGTCGCACATCTGGACGAAGCGCGCGGCCTTCTCCGAGGCGTGGATGTCCAGCACCCCGGCGAGGGACTGCGGCTGGTTCGCCACAATGCCCACGACCTGTCCGTCCATCCGGGTGAGGGCGACGATGACGTTGGTCGCCCAGCGCTCGTGGACCTCCATGAACTGGCCCTCGTCGGCGATCTCCTCGATCACCTTGCGCATGTCGTAGGGCCGGTTGCCGTCGGAGGGGACCAGGTCGAGCAGCGCCTCGCAGCGGCGGTCGGCGGGGTCCTCGGTCGGCTCGACCGGCGGGGTCTCCCGGTTGTTCTGCGGCAGCAGCGACAGCAGGAAGCGGACCTCCTCCAGGCAGCTGCGCTCGTCGTCGTAGGCGAAATGCGACACTCCGGACACCTCGGAGTGCACGTCCGCGCCGCCGAGGCCGTTCTGCGAGATCTTCTCGCCGGTCACCGCCTGCACCACGTCGGGGCCGGTGATGAACATCTGCGAGGTCTCACGGACCATGAACACGAAGTCGGTCAGCGCGGGCGAGTACGCCGCGCCGCCGGCGCACGGGCCGAGCATCACGCTGATCTGCGGGATCACACCCGACGCGCGGGTGTTGCGCTGGAAGATCCCGCCGTACCCGGCGAGCGCGGTGACGCCTTCCTGGATCCGCGCGCCGGCGCCGTCGTTCAGCGACACCAGCGGCGCGCCGGCCTGGATGGCCATGTCCATGATCTTGTGGATCTTCTGCGCATGGGCCTCGCCCAGCGCCCCGCCGAAGATCCGGAAGTCGTGCGCGTAGAGGAAGACGACGCGGCCGTGGACCGTGCCCCAGCCGGTGATCACACCGTCGCTGTAGGGCTTCTTCGCCTCCAGGCCGAAGCCCGTGGCCCGGTGCCGGCGCAGCGGCTCGACCTCGTTGAACGAACCGTCGTCCAGCAGCAGGGCGATGCGCTCCCGCGCGGTCAGCTTGCCCTTGGCGTGCTGCGCCTCCGTGGCGCGCTCGCTCGGGCCCGCCTGTGCCAGCGCCTGGATGGCGAGCAGCTCGGCGACCCGCCCGCGGCTGTCGCCACCGGCTGCGGTTGCCTGACGTGCTGCCTCAGGTGCCTCACGCAGATCGGTCATCGCAGAACCACCATCTCTGGGTACTCCAAGTCTGTTCGGAACGACCCGCCGTTGGGAATGCGGACCAGCCCACTCATCGACCCTACGAGGGAGACCCCGTTGATGCAGGGGTCGATTCCGTACAACACCTGATGCGAATAGCTGGCGGAGCTGAACAGGAGCAGATGCCCAACGACCTGCACCCACGCCTCCCACCTGGGGCTCCTTGGTCAAACCGAATCTGTGGAAGGTTCATCCGGTTTTCACAAAACACCACTAGGGTGCCCGCATGTCCACCTCCAGCCCCACCGACATCCCGCAGCCCGCCGAGCCCACTGGCGGCGACACAACGGCGGTCGAGTCCTCCGCCACGATTGCACTGACCAAGGTCGAAGAGGACACGAAGGCGAGTGCCCCGACCTGGACCCCGCGCCCGCACGAGCAGCTCAGCCCTGAGGACAAGGACCTCACCGACCTGACCGACGAGGAGCTGGAGGCGCTCACCGCCGACGGTGCCGCCTCGAAGGGCATCCTGGGCGGCGCCGCCGCGATCACCGGCGCCGCGCTCGGCCTGGCCTCGATCACCGGCACCTGGCTCGGCACCCTGATCTTCGACCGCCAGCAGCTGGTCGGCAACATCGCCGCCAGCGGCAAGACGGCGGCGGTGATGCTGCAGCAGGAGTACACCAACCCGTGGCACAAGATGGCGGAGTTCAACGGCATCTTCGCCGTGGTCGCCGTCATCGTCGCGATCGGTGTGCTGTTCGCCGGGAAGTTCCTCGCCGCCAAGCCCCTGCCGACCTGGATCCAGGCCGTGGCCTGGGCCGCGCTGGCGCTCGGCGTGATCGGCCTGTTCATCTCCGGTGCGATGTACTTCGACTGGTTCACCACCGCGATCAAGGTCCCGGCCGCGGCCGCGACCAGCACCACCGGCGGCTGACCCGTCCCCGCAATCCCGGAGTCCTCCCGGAGTCCAGAGACCGCAGAGACCCGCCCCGCGCAGTCGCGCCGGGCGGGTCTCCTGTCTGGTGGACCGCTACAGGGCCGGGCTCGGGCTCAGCCCGTCGCCGTCCAGCAGCAGCCAGCGGTCGACGCCGATGCTCCGCAGGAACGGCAGGTCGTGGCTGGCGACCACGAGCGCGCCCCGGTACGAGGCGAGGGCCGTCGCCAGCTGCCGGACGCTGGCCAGGTCGAGGTTGTTGGTCGGCTCGTCCAGCAGCAGCAGTTGCGGTGCGGGCTCCGCCAGCATCAGCGCCGCCAGCGTCGCCCGGAAGCGCTCCCCGCCCGACAGCGTCGCCACCGGCTGCTCGGCGCCGGCGCCCCGGAACAGGAAGCGGGCGAGCCGGGCCCGGATCGCGTTGTCCCCGGCGGCGGGCGCGAGCCGGGCCACGTTCCCGACGACGCTGAGCCCGTCGTCGAGCACGTCCAGCCGCTGTGGCAGGTAGCGCAGCGGTACGAACGGCAGCACCTCGCCACCGAGCGGTGGCAGCTCCCCGGTGATGGTGCGCAGCAGCGTGGTCTTGCCCGCGCCGTTGCCGCCGACCAGCGCGATCCGCTCCGGACCGCGCAGCTCCAGCGTCAGGCTGGTGCCGGGCGGCGCGTAGCGGGGGCAGACGTCCCTGAGAGTGAGCACGGTCCGTCCGGCCGGGACCTCGGTCGCGGCCAGGTCGACCCGGATCTCCGGGTCGGCGCGGACCGCGAGTTCCGCCTCGGAGAGCCGTTCCCTGGCGTCGGCGACCTTCTCCTGGTGCATGACGCGGTGCCTGCCGGCCGACTCCTGGGCGCTCCGCTGGCGCTGCTTCATGACGATGCGCGGCTCGCGTTTGCTGTCGTACATCTTCTGTCCGAAACGCTTGCGTCGGGCCAGCTTCTCCTGGGCCTCGACGAGTTCGCGCCGTTGCCGCTTCACCTCCGCTCCGGCGACCCGGACCATCCGTTCGGCGGCCTCCTGCTCGACCTCGACCGCCTGCTCGTAGTCACTGAAGTTGCCTCCGTACCAGTGGATCTGACCCGACCGCAGATCGGCGATACGGTCCACCAGTTCGAGCAGCTCCCGGTCGTGGCTGACCACGACCAGGACGCCCTTCCAGGTGTCGACGGCGTCGTAGAGGCGCTGCCGGGCAGCCCGGTCGAGGTTGTTGGTGGGCTCGTCCAGCAGCAGGACGTCGGGCCGGCGCAGCAACTGCCCGGCGAGGCCGAGCAGGACGGACTCCCCGCCGGAGAGCTGTCCGACCCGCCGGTCCAGGTCCGCCCCGTCCAGGCCGAGCCGGTCCAGGGTGGCCCGGGTACGCTCCTCGACGTCCCAGTCGTCGCCGACCAGGGCGTAGTTCTGCTCGGACGCGTCCCCGGCCTCGATGGCCTGCAGGGCGGCCCTGACCCGGTCGAGTCCCAGCGCCTCGGCGACCGTGAGCCCGGCGTCGAGGGCGAGGTCCTGCGCCAGAAAGCCGAGGCTGCCCCGGACCCGCACGGTGCCGGACTCCGGCCGCAGTTCGCCCGCGAGGAGGCGGAGCAGGGTGGACTTGCCGGACCCGTTGACACCGACCAGTCCGGTGCGGCCGGGGCTGACGGCGAAGTCGAACCCGTCGAACAGCAGCCGGCCGTCGGGCCAGCCGAAGCGGAGCCCGGCGCAGCCGAGCGACGCGGGTGACTGGCCGTGGGCGTGGGCGTTGGTGCGCGCGTTGGTGCGGGCGTTGGTATGCGGATGCATGAGCGGCTCCCGGTGTTGGTTGTGGACCAGTGGCAACACGGAGGGAGACACAGCGGGGCGCGCGGACGGAGCGTGACGAGGACGGCTCGTCGCCGAGTTCGGGCGCGCGCGACCACGGCACCGGTCGCGGTGGACCGGCGCGGGTGCGGTGTCTCCGAGCTCAGACGAGCAACGGCCTACTCCTGTCGGGCGGCATCGGTGACCTGTTGATCAGGTACCGGAGTCAGCGTAGGCGGGCGGCCGGCTGACGACAACGGAATTTCGCCCCACCGCCCGTGTCCTCGCGCCCGTACGAGCGAATGCGCGCGGACACCGCCGTGTCCACTCGCCGCGCCGGGTACCGGGTTGCCATGGTGCCCCCATGACGACCACCAAGAACACCGCCGGAAACTCGACCGGAAAGTCGACCTGGAACTCGATGGGGCAGCTGACCGGGAAGCCGCTGCTGCGCGCGCTCGCCGCGCTCACCCTCGCCGCCTCGCTCGTCAGCCTGCAGGCCCCCGCCGGGTCCGCCGCCACAACGCCCGGCGAGAGCGCGGGGTACGTCCGGCTCCAGCACCCGGTGCCCACCTCGTCCCGCGAGGTGATGGAGGTGTTCTGGTACGACTGCCAGCACTCGTACCAGCTGGAGGCCCCGCTGCAGGCCTGGGCCGCGCGCCAGAAGCCTCCCGTGACGATCCGCCACATCCCGGCCGCGTGGCCGGACCAGCCGCGGATGATGGGGTACGCGCGGCTCTACTACACCCTCGACCGGCTCGGCCTGGCGGACCGGCTCGCCCTGCAGGTGTTCCACGCGGTGCGCGACCAGCGGGTGGAGCTGATCCAGGAGGACTCCCTGCGCGCCTGGGCGGAGCAGCAGGAACTCGACCCGCGGCAGGTCCTGGCGGCGTGGAACTCGCCCGAGGTGCGGCAGGAGGTGCAGCAGGCCCCGGCGCTGCGGGAGCGCTACGAGGTGCACGAGATGCCGAGCGTCGTGGTCGGCGGTACGTACCGCACCTCGCCGTTCATCGCGTCCGGGGGTGTGGACGGGACGGTGCCGGTGGTCGACTCGCTGGTGCAGCGGACGACGCGAGCCGCGCACTGACCGTCGCGGACGGCGAGGCCGGATCGTCAGCGCGGCGGGCGGGCGCGGTGCGGGCGGCGGTGCGGGCGGTGCGGGCGGGGTGCGGGCGGCGGTGCGAGCGGTGCGGGCGGGTGCGGGCGGGTGCGGGCGGGTGCGGGCTCAGGCGAACTCAGCCAGTCGGGGCCTCACGCCCACCACGACCAGCAGGAGAGCGGCACCGAGCAGCGCGGAGGGAATCGCCGTCCAGCCGGACAGGTCGTCGGCGGCAGCGGCGGCCCGATGGTCGAAGACAGCGGACCGTTGCGCGGCCAGCTCTCCGAGCCGGCTGCTGAAGTCGAAGTACGCGAACGCCACCTCGCCCCGGGTCACCCCGGTCAGCTGCACTGCGGCCCGGTCGAGTTGCCCGGATTCGGCGAGCGAACGGAGGGTGGTGTCGGCGGCGAGGTAGTCGGCCTGGGTACGCGCCACCGATGCGGTGCTCTGAGGACCCAGGAGGGCGTGCAGGCGCTGCGTCAGGTCCGTGAACTGCCGCTGCAGCGAGGGCCGGTAGGCGTCGTCCACGAGCCAGCGGCTCTGCACCGCCTCGGCGTCCGCCGCCGCGACCTGCGCCTGCGCGACCACCGCGTAGGGTGCGTAGCCCGAGCTCACTGCGGCGCCGGCCTCGGAGGCGGCGCCCAGCAGCGCGAACCCGCCCGCCAGCGCGACGGCCAGCACCGACGCGCTCGCCAGGAGCAGTGGCGGGTTGAGGAGCCGACGATGACGGCGTGTCAGATCGAGCTGCCACCAGAGCATCAGCCCGAGAGCGACCGCTCCCAGCGCGACCAGCAGCAGCGCCCCGTGGCGGGCGTCGCCCTGCGCCACACCCCGGTCGGCCGCCACCTGCCGGTCCGCCGACGCGAGGAGGCTCTGCACCCGTGGCAGCAGGGTCTGTTGCAGCATGCTCTCGGCCTGGTCGTAGTAGTCCAGCGCCAGGTCCGGCGGGCGGCCGACGATCGGGTTCGGCTGGCTCGTCGCCGAGTACTCCTCGGTCCCGGTCAGCGCGTCGTACGAGGCGAGTCCGTCCAGCAGTGCCAGCACGTCCTGCTGGTTCCGGTCCTGCTGGTCCGAGGCACCGGACGCGGCCAGCGAGGCGAGATCGCGACCGGCCTGGCGGCGGTCCGTCTGCGCGGTGATGGCGGCGAGGACGCCGTCGTCGACGAGCGTGGCCGGCTGTCCGTCCGGCGGCGGCGTGGCGGAGTAACCGACCACCAGCGACTTGGCGTGCTGGGCGTCCAGGTCCGCGAGCGCCTGGTACAGGTCGGCGGTGGCCGTGGCGCGAGGTTCCGAGACGGCGGAGAGCCGGTGCAGGTCCGTGCCGGCGGTGGCGAAGGCCGCCAGTGCGGTGGCCAGCAGCGCGGCGATCAGCAGCAGCGCGGCGGTGGCCTGGGCGCGCAGCCGCAGTACGGGGGTGAGCCGGCGGCGCTTCGGCCTCCCCGGCTGCCGCGGTTCGACTGAAGGCGCAGGCAACGACCCCGACATCGACCCAGCTGATGGCGGCGTGCTCGAGGTCGAACGCGGGACGGACGGCGCGGTCACGGTGTCGAGCGTAGGCAGCCGAGGTGACGGTCGGACGACATCGCGACGGACACTGAGCGAACGCGGCACCACGCCAGGTGACGATTCCTGAGTGCCCCCTGGGAGACCGTAGAGACCCTGGTAAGAGTCGTGCTACACAGCTCCCTGCCCCCGCTTTCGGGTGTGATCATGGCACCGGCTAGCGTTGTTGTACGGCGAGCAGCCCGACCGTCGGAAACAAGAGGAGCTACCCATGAGCGCGGCAGACTCCCTGTTCGGCTCCGACGGATTCTTCCTGCTGGCACTGCTTGCGGTGACGGCCGATGCCTTCATGCCTCTGATCCCCGACGGGTCCATGGTCATCGCGGCCACTCTGGGCAGTGCCCACTCCGACACCTCGCCCGTGCTGATGGCGGTCGGCGTCGCTCTGGCGTCCGTGTCCGGGGACCTGCTGCTGCTCCGCGCGGCGCGCAGTGGCGCCGGCTGGGCACAGCGGCGCCTCGACCGCAGGCCCGGCGCGGCCAGCGCGGCGGCGCACATCCTGGAGCTGCTGGAGACCAAGCCGGGCCGGACGATGCTGCCGCTCCGCTTCGTCACGGGCGGACGGACGGTCCTGGACCTGACCATGGGCACCACGACACAACCGCTGAACCGGTTCATACGCTGGTCGGCGGTGTCCTCGATGGTGTGGGCGATCTACATCGTCGGCCTCGGCTACCTCAACGCGCACACCTTCAATACCAGTTGGCTCAGCTTCGCTGTGTCCTGCCTGACGGCGACGGCGGTCAGCGCGCTGATCGCGCGCTGGGTACAGCGCGAACGCCGCACCGTACGGGACTCCGCCGCCGCTGCCGAGGAGGAGTCGGCGGCGGCAGCGCCCGTAGCCGCAGGCTGACTTCGACTGTCCGACGCCCGCTTGTTCCAGCCGATATGTGGCCGGATGCCGCTTCGACCCCACCAGGCATGTGTCCACCCGCCATAGCCGTGCTCGCACGGGCTGGCGAAGGTGAGGACCACACAGCCAACCGGATATCCCCGTGGGGAGAGAAACGGTGACAAACATGGACAAGGTGGTGGAATCGGCGGCCGAAGCGGTCGCCGACATACCCCGGGGCGCGGAGCTCGCCGTGGGCGGCTTCGGCCTCTGCGGCATCCCCTCGACACTGATCGCCGCGCTCGTCGACACCGGCACCGACGGTCTGCGAGTGGTGTCCAACAACTGCGGGGTGGACGACTGGGGTCTGGGGCTGCTGCTGCGCGCCGGGCGGATCGCCCGGATGACCTCGTCCTACGTCGGCGAGAACAAGGAGTTCGCCCGCCAGTACCTCGCCGGCGAGCTGGAGGTGGAGCTGACGCCGCAGGGCACGCTCGCCGAGCGGCTCCGGGCGGGTGGCAGCGGCATTCCTGCCTTCTTCACCCCGGCCGGGGTCGGCACCCAGGTGGAGACCGGCGGGCTGCCCTGGCGCTATGCCGCCGACGGCGGGGTGGCCCTGGCCTCACCGCCCAAGGAGGTGCGGGAGTTCGGCGGTCGACGCTACCTGCTGGAACCTGCCATCACCGCCGACTTCGCCCTGGTACGGGCCGAACTGGCGGACCGTCACGGCAATCTGGTGTTCCACGCCGCCGCCCGCAACTTCAACCCGCTGGCGGCGATGGCGGGACGGACCACCCTGGTCGAGGCCGAGCGCATCGTCGAGCCAGGCGAGATCCCGCCGGACGCGGTGCACCTGCCCGGCGTCTACGTCGACCGGATCGTCCAGGCCGACCCCGCCGACAAGCGCGTCGAGCGCCGCACGGTCCGCGCCGACCGTCCCGCCGCAGAGGAGAACTGACGATGCCACTCGACCGCGACCAGCTGGCCGCCCGCGCCGCCGCCGAACTCCGCGACGGCCAGTACGTCAACCTCGGCATCGGCCTGCCGACACTCGTGCCCAACCACCTGCCCGAGGACGTCCAGGTCGTGCTGCACTCGGAGAACGGGATCCTCGGCGTCGGCCCCTACCCGTATCCGGGCGAGGAGCGCCCCGACCTGATAAACGCGGGGAAGGAGACCGTGACCGTGCGGCCGGGCGCCGCGTACTTCGACTCCGCCGCCTCCTTCGGCATGATCCGCTCAGGCCGGGTGGACGTCACCGTCCTCGGCGCGATGCAGGTCTCCGCGGGCGGAGACCTGGCCAACTGGACGATCCCCGGGAAGGTGGTCAAGGGCATGGGCGGCGCCATGGACCTGGTCCACGGCGCCCGCAGGGTCGTCGTTGTCATGGAGCACACCGCCAAGGACGGCACGCCCAAGATCCTCGACAGCTGCACCCTGCCGCTGACCGGGCGTGCCGTCGTCGACCGGATCATCACCGACCTGGCCGTCCTCGACGTCACGCCGGACGGCCTGCGCCTGGTCGAACTCGCCTCTGGCGTCAGCCTGGAGGACCTGCGTGCCGCCACGGCGGCAAAGGTCGCCTGCTGACCACCGAGCCACTGACCTGGCCTGCTGACCTGGCCTGCCGCCGCAGCTGCTGACCCGGCGTCAGGCGGGCAGCCGCCAGTCGATCGGGGACAGGCCCAGGTCCGCCAGGCCCTTGTCGATCTGGGAGAAGGGACGGCTGCCCAGGAACAGCTTCGCCGAGAGCGGCGACGGATGCGCGCCCTGCACGACGACGTGGCGCGAGGTGTCGATCAGGGGCAGCTTCCTCTTCGCGTAATTGCCCCAGAGCACGAACACCGCCGGCTCCGCACGGTCGTTGACGCTGCGGATGACCGCGTCGGTGAACTGCTCCCAGCCCTTGCCCTTGTGCGAGTTGGCCTCGTGCGCCCGGACCGTCAGCACCGCGTTCAGCAGCAGCACGCCCTGGTCCGCCCACGCCTGCAGATTGCCGTGGGCGGGCGCGGGGATGCCCAGGTCCGCGTCCAGCTCCTTGTAGATGTTGCGCAGCGAGGGCGGGACGCGGACGCCGCGCTTCACCGAGAAGCACATGCCGTGCGCCTGGTTGTCGTCGTGGTACGGGTCCTGGCCCAGCAGCAGCACCTTCACCTTGTCGTACGGGGTGTGCTCCAGCGCGGAGAACACCTCGCCGGTCGGCGGGAAGACCTGGTGCTCGGCACGCTCCCCGGCCACGAACTCGGTCAGCTGGTGGAAGTAGGGCTTGGCGGTCTCCTCAGCGAGGACCCCCCGCCAGGATTCGGGCAGCGTGAACTCGTCGGTTGACGACATGATGGGTGACCTCCGGAGCGTTCGGTCGACCGGCCGTCAGTCCGGCCGACTACTGCAAGCACCGTACCGGCCAGCACCGACAAGCCCCGCCCCAGCTACCGGATCAGGGCCTGCGCAGCCGCTCCAGGCGGGCCTCGACTCCGTCCAGTACCAGCTCGAGGCCCCCAAGGAATACCTGGTCCGGATCGGGGTGCTCGTCCGCCTCCAGAACGAACCGGGTCAGCAGCGGGTGCTTGCCCTCAGCCATGACCTCGCCCAAGTACGGTCCGACCGCCCGCCGGTAGTCGTCCTCGGTCTGCCCGGTGCGGCGGACCACCTCCGCCTCGGCGATCTCCGTCAGCACCACTCCGCGCACATAGGCGACCACGGTCCCGGTGAGGCCGGACATCTCGTCGATGTGGAGTCCCAGGCCGTCCACGACGCCGAGCAGCCGCTCGGTCCTGCGCAGCACGTTGGGGCCCAGCGAGGGGCGGCTCGCCGCGATGGGGAGCACCCAGGGGTGACGCAGCATCAGCTCCCGGTAGCCCACCGCGATGCCGCGCAGATCGCCGCGCCAGTCGCCGGTCAGCTCGCCCCCGAAGCCGTCCTCGCCCATGACCTGGTCGGTCATGAGGTCCAGCAGGTCGTCCTTGGTCTCGACATAGCGGTACAGCGACATGGTGCCCACGCTCAACTCGGAGGCGATCCGGCGCATGGACACGGCATCCACGCCCTCGGCGTCGGCCAGGGCGACGGCTTCCGACACGATCGCCTCGACGCTGAGCGAGGGCTGCGGGCCCCGACCGGCCGTGCGGGGACGGGACCACACCGGTGATCGCGCGGAGGTCTGCGACGGATTCGTGCCCTGGGGCGGCACCGGCTGCCTCCTCGCGTGCTCCGCTCCCGAACCTGATCAGGGAGTCGCGTACATGGTACGCAATCAGCCGACACCGCAAACCTCGGCGCGGGCCTGGGTGAACTCGCGCTGAGCCGGGGCGCTCAGCCCTGGCGCGCCCCGCTGAGATGCGCGAAGAGCACCACGTTGCCGGTGTACTCGCGGCGCGCGCGGTCGAAGGTCCCGCCGCAGGTGACGATCCGCAGCTGGGCGTCCCGCGCTGGTGCGTACACCTGCGTGGCAGGGAACGCCGCCTTGTCGAACGCCCGCACCGCGTCCACCTGGAACAACGCGGTGCTGCCGTCCAGCCGGGCCACCTCGACCGAGGCGCCGGGCTTCACCGTGGAAAGGCCCCAGAAGACCGCAGGCCCGCTGCGGGTGTCGACATGGCCGACCAGCACCGCGGTCCCGGCCGCGCCGGGCGTCGCGGAGTCCCGCAGCCAGCCCGCGGTCCTCGGCTGGGAGAACGGCGGCAGCTCGGGTTCCCCCCTGCCGTCCATTCCGAGGCCAAGCAGCGGCGCGGTCAGCCCGATCGAGGGCACCGCGAGCTGGATGGGGGTGGAGCGGACCAGCGCGGGCCGGGTCGCGGAGGTCACGACCGGCGTGCCGGCTGTTGCGGAAGTTGCGGGAGTTGCGGGACTCGGGACGTGCGCGCGGTGGCCGGCGACGTGCGAGGCGGGGCGGACGGCGTCCGAAGCGGTTCCGGTCGTCTCATGCCTACCGGCGCCGGAAGCCGAACCCGACGAGACCGGGCCCGAGGAGGCGGCAGACCCGCTCCCGCCTGCCGCGCTCACTCCCAGCGCGGCACCGCCGAGCGACACCGCCAGCAGCACCCCGGACAGCGTCCCCAGCACTCGGAGCAGCCGGGTGCGCAGGCGCTCAGCCACGACCCGAGTCCCGGAACCGCCGGAACCGGCGGCCCACCAGTGCCAGGCCGCCGATGGCTGTCGCGCCGGTCAGCGCCAGAGCGCAGAACGACTCGGCGCCGTCCGGTACGCCTGCCCAGGTGACGGCCGCCTCGGCCCTGGTCGCACCCCAGCCGCCGCCGGTGGCGAGCGCGCCCAGGTGGACCACCCTCAGGCTGCCCGCGGCGACTGCCCGGCCTCCGCAGACCTCGACGACCCGGTAGGTCCCCGGCTTGGCGTCCCTGGCCACGCGCGCCTCGACGTACAGTCCGCCGTCGGGCGCCAGGGCGAAATTCGCCGGAGCCGCGAAGGCGGGCGACGTGGCCGTACCGGTGCTCGTGCCGCCGCAGTCGGCGAAGGTGCGGAGGTCGACGGAGCCGCCGGGCCGGGTGGTGGACGGGTCGAGGGTGACCACGTCCAGCGCGACGACAGCCGGAGTGATCGCCGCGTTTCCGCTGGTGACCAGCGCGGTGCCCGGAGCACTCCGGGTAGCCTGGCCAGCGCTGCCCGCGGCCGTCCACTGCGCCACCGGTGCGTTCGCGACCGCCGGAGTAGCCCCCACCGTCAGAGCCAGCACGGCCAGGGCCGCCCCGGTGAGGGCCGCATGCAGCTTGGCCATCAGGGATTCCTCTCGGTTCAGGGCGGCCGAGCCGACATCTCAGCACTTCACCCATACCAGAGCAAAATATGACGAACCATCGGCCAATGAGCGGCGACATGCTCCATCTGACGCACCATCCGCAGCCCGACGGGTGAGCCGATACGCCAGGTGGCCCCGCTCCTCCCGAGGGACGAACGGGGCCACCCACGCCGGCTGCGCCGGCCGTGCGTCTGCGGACTGCGTCAGATTTCGTCTATGAGGTCCGCCACCGACTTGACCACCCGCGAGGGGCGGTAGGGGAAGCGCTCGACCTCGTTCTGCTGGGTCAGCCCCGACAGGACCAGCACAGTTCGCAGACCGGCCTCCATGCCGGACTTGATGTCGGTGTCCATCCGGTCGCCGATCATCACGGTCGATTCCGAGTGGGCGTTGAGGGTGTTCAGCGCCTCACGCATCATCAGCGGGTTGGGCTTGCCCACGAAGTAGGGCTCCACGCCGGTGGCCTTGGTGATCAGCGCCGCCACCGAGCCGGTCGCCGGGAGCACGCCCTCCGTGGAGGGGCCGGTCTCGTCGGGATTGGTGCAGATGAACCGCGCACCGTCGTTGATCAGCCGGATCGCCTTGGTCAGCGCCTCGAAGCTGTAGGTGCGGGTCTCGCCGAGCACGACGTAGTCGGGGCGGCTGTCGGTGAGGACATAGCCGATCTGGTGCAGCGCGGTGGTCAGCCCGGCCTCGCCGATGACGTAGGCGGTGCCGCCGGGCCGCTGGCCGTCGAGGAACTTCGCGGTGGCCAGCGCCGAGGTCCAGATCGCCTCCTCGGGGACGTCCAGGCCTATCCCGGCGAGCCTGGCGTGCAGGTCACGTGGGGTGTAGATGGAGTTGTTGGTGAGCACCAGGAAGGGCTTCCCGGAGTCACGCAGGCGACGGATGAACTCGTCCGCACCAGGGATGATCGTCCCCTCGTGGACCAGGACTCCATCCATGTCCGTCAGCCAGGACTCGACCGGCTTGCGTTCCGCCACGTCCGTATCTCCAGATTCGTAAGGATCGGCTGCCCCGACGCTGGCCAGCCTATCCGCGCGGCGCTTCTCCGGCCCCGTCCGTCCCGCCTGGCGGGACGGCACGAACGGGACCGCCGGAGCGGGAGCACCGGAGCGGGAGCGCAGGAACGGGACCGCGCTCCCGGACCGGGCTACCGGGGCAGCAGCAGCGCCGGCAGCTTCGCGACCGAGGAGAGCACGTGCGTCGCACCGTCCGCGCGCAGCCGCTCCTCGTCGTGGGCGCCCGTGAGCACCCCGGCCACGACGCCTGCTCCGGCCGAGACGCCGCAGCGCATGTCGTAGCCGGTGTCCCCGACCACCGCGAGTTCCCGCACGTCGTCCGCGCCGCCGGTGCGCAGCAGGGCCGCCAGCGCCAGGTCCGGGTAGGGACGGCCGCGGCCACCCGCGTCTGCGGGGCAGAGGGCCAGGTCGACCAGGCCCTGCCAGCCGAGCGCGTCGAGGATGCGCTGCTGGGTGGGGCCGGAGAACCCGGTGGTCAGCACGACCGTGAGCCCGGCCTCGCGGAGCTCGCCCATGGCGTCCTCAGCGCCCGGCAGTGCCGCGCAGTGGCCCTGGTCGACGAGCTTCCCGTACGCCGCTTCGAAGGCCCGGTTGGCCTGCTGTGCCTGCTCCTCGGTGGCGAAGAGGTGCCGGAACACGGAGATCTTGCTCTCGCCCATGGTGGTCCGGACGTACGCCAGCATCCGCTGGTGCTCGGCACTGCCCGCGACGACTCCGAGCTCCCTGGCCGCCGCCTCGAACGCCTGCTCCACGAGACCGTCGTCGGCCACCGTGGTGCCCGCCATGTCCAGCACCACCAGCCGGGTCTTCATCCGCTCGCCCATCAGAGTCCCAACTCGTTCGCAGTGGTCTCGCCGATCGCCGGCGAGCAGGTCATTCCACGTCCGCCGGGACCGGTCACCAGCCACACCCCCGAGCGCAGCTGCTCCCGGTGCACCACTCGGTTCGGGTCCACACACTGCGCGTACACCCCGGCCCAGCGGCGGCGGATCTTCGGCAGCGGGCGCCCGAGCAGGTCCTCGGCCAGCGCCGCCAGGTAGCTGTACGGCTCCTCGACCACGTCGAATCCGAAGGGCTGGTCGTACTCGTGGGTGTCGCCGACGGTCAGCGAGCCGTCGCGGCGCTGCACCAGCAGCAACTGCATCCGGTGCTCGGCGGCGGTCTCGTGCTGAGGCTGGGCGGCGTTCAGCGCGTCGAGCGCGCCACCCGCGTACGCGGGGTAGTAGCGGAAGCTGTCGCCGTCGGCGATCGAGGTGGGCAGTTCCTCGCCCAGCGGCTCGGTCTGCATCATCTGCAGCCTGACCCGGCGCACCGGCAGGGCCGGGGCCAGCTCGCGGACGAGCCCGCCCAGCCACGCCCCGGTGCAGAGCACCACGACGTCACCGCTGTGCAGCTCGCCCCGGTCGTCCCGCACCGTGTTCTCGCCGACGACCTCGCGGACCTCGCGCCCGCCCAGGAAGGTGTAGCGGCCGGAGGCGCTCAGGTGCGCCTGCAGCGCGCGCTGCGCGGTGCGGGGCTCGACCTGGGCGTCGTGCGGGCTCCACAGCGCGCCGAGCAGGGCGCCGCGCAGGGCCGGGTTGGCCTTCCGGGTCTCCGTCTCGTCCAGCAGCTCCCAGCCGCGCATCCCGGCGTCGGGCCTGGCTGCGACCTCGGCGGCGACGGCCCGCTCGTGCTCGGTGCGCAGCACCGTGAGCGATCCGCTCGCCCGGAAGCCCACCTGCGGGACCTCGTCAGCTATCCCCTCCCACAGCTGACGTGCCCTCAGTGCCGTGTCCAGCTCCGGGCCCTCGGCGCGACCGCCGACCCACACCAGCCCGAAGTTGCGGACCGAGGCGCCACGCGCCTGCTCCTCCCGCTCCAGGTGGACGACTTCGTGCCCGCGCCGGACGGCATGCCAGGCATGCATGGTCCCGAGCGCTCCTGCTCCTACGACGATGACTCTCACAGGTCCGACCTTCGATCCTCTGGATGATGCAGCGGGGCACCCTCGGTGAATCCAGCATGAACACCCCGGCACATCTGGACTAGACCCGTTATATATTCGTTACAGCTATGTATGCGCGGTCACCGGACCCTTCAGTCGCCCGCGCTGAGCTCGGCCGTGAAGCTGAACCGGTCCCCCCGGTAGAGCGTTCGCACCCGCTCGAACGGCCGCCCCGTCACATCCCAGCTGCGCCGGTGCAGCAACAGCATCGGCAGCGCCGGCGGCGTGCCGATCAGAAGCGCCTCCCGGGGTGTCGCGAGCACCGTCTCGATCCGCTCCTGCCCGCCGCCGGCCGGCAGGCCGCAGACGTCCCGCGCATAGGCGTAGAAGGAGGATTCGGGGTCGAAGTCCTCGTCGAGGCCGGGCAGCAGCGCGACCGGCGCGTACGTGCTCTCCAGGCCGACCCGCTCCTCGTCCGCGAGCAGCACCCGCTCCAGGTGCCACACCTGGGCGCCGACCTCCACGCCCAGCTCCTCCGCGACCTGCGCCTCCGCCGCGAAGCGCTCCAGGCCGATCAACCGCCGCCCCGGCAGCCGCCCCTGGCGGCGCACCCCCTCGGTGTAGCTGGACAGCGACAGCGGCTGCTCGATCTTCGGCCCGGCCACCACAGTGCCCCGCCCCTGCCGGCGCACCCTGCCTTCCAGCAGCAGCTCGCGCAGCGCCAGCCGCAGCGTCTCCCTGGCGACGCCGTAGCGCTCGGCGAGCTCCCGCTCGGTCGGCAGCAGGCCGCCCTCGCCCAGTTCCTCCAGCAGCTCCACCAGCTCGGCCTTGGCGGCGTAGTACTTGGGCATCCGTCCGTGCTCGGGAACGCCCGCTCGGACGGGTGCGCTCGGGATGCGGGGAGTGCGGGGAACGCGGGAGGCGCGAGGTGCGGCGGTCACTCCGCCACGGTACCGGCCGACGACGGCCGACCGGGGCTCCCTCAGCTCCCGGAACGCTGCTCCTGGCCCACCAGATGACCCCAGACGACCATCCGGTAGAGCGAGGTGAACTCCGGGGTGCAGGTGGTCAGGGTGATGTAGCTGCCCGGGACGGAGTAGCCGTACCGGGAGCTCGGATGGAACGCGCTGTGCGGCACCGGCGCGACCGTGTCCACGTCGGACGGCGAGGTCTCCGGGAGCACCGAGTCGATCGTGTAGACGTAGTACCAGCCGGCGACTTCGGCGATCACCGTGTCGCCTCGGCGCAGCCGGTCGAGGTGCCGGAAGGGTTCGCCGTGGGTGTTGCGGTGGCCGGCCACTGCGAAGTTGCCCGGCTGCCCGGGCATCGCCGTGCCCGGGTAGTGGCCGATGTAGCCGTGGTTGAGGACGGCGTACTTGTCGACGCCCTGGGCCACGGGGAAGGTGATGTCGAGGACGGGGATCCTGATGACGGCGAAGGCCGTTAGGTCGCGCGCCATGCCGTTGACACCGCCGCCGCTGCCGCCGCCGCCGGATCCGGACCCGGGCGGGGGTGCCGGCGCCGAGGAGCCGGGCGACGGCGCACCGACCGGCGAGGAGGCGGCCGGGGACGAACTGGCCAGGGACGCGGGTACGGTCGCGTTAGCGGGCGGGAGCGTGGACCGCGCCCGCGCCGCCGCCTGCCACTGCCGCTCCAGGCTCGCGACCGTCGCGCGGGCACCGGCGTCGGCGGACTGGTTGGTCCACCACAGCTCGTACCCGGCGAGCAGGACCACCACCAGGCCGAGGGTGACCGCGAGTTCGCCGAACCCGATCAGCGTCCGCCGCAGCCCGCCGCCCCGCACCCGCATGCCAGCCACCCCGACGACCGCTCCGCCACCAGAGCTGACGCATCGTCAGCTCCAGGCAGGCTACGCCCGGGGCTGCCACCCCGCCAGATAGGCGTCGATCTCGCCGATGATCCGGCGCTTGCCCGCGTCGTCGAGGAAGGACGCACGGACGGCCTGCCGGGCCAGCTCCGCCACGCCGCCCTCGTCCAGGCCGAGCAACCCGGCGGCGGTCACGTACTCCTGGTTCAGGTCGGTGCCGAACATCGGCGGGTCGTCGCTGTTGACGGTGACGAACAGCCCGGACTCGACCATCCGCCGGATCGGGTGGTCCTCGATCCGCTCCACCGCGCGGGTGGCGATGTTGGAGGTCGGGCACACCTCCAACGGGATCCGGTGTTCGCCGAGGTAGTCCACCAGGCGCGGGTCCTGCATCGACGTGGTGCCGTGGCCGATGCGCTCCGCGCCGAGCACGCGCAGCGCGTCCCACACCGTCTCCGGGCCCGTGGTCTCGCCGGCGTGCGGCACGCTGTGCAGCCCGGCCGCGCGGGCACGGTCGAAGTACGGCTGGAACTGCGGGCGCGGCACCCCGATCTCGGGTCCGCCGAGTCCAAAACTGACCAGGCCCTCCGGGCGCAGGTCGAGCGCCAGGCGCTCGGTGACCTCGGCCGACTCGAGACCCGCCTCGCCGGGGATGTCGAAGCACCAGCGCAGCACGACACCCAGCTCCGCCTCCGCGGACTTGCGGGCGTCCTCGATCGCCTCCATGAACGCCTCGCCGGGGATGCCGCGGCGCACCGAGCTGTACGGGGTCACGGTGAGTTCGGCGTAGCGGATGTTCTGCCGGGCCATGTCCTCGGCGACACCGTAGGTCAGCGCCCGGACGTCCGCCGCGTCACGGATCAGGTCCACCACGGAGAGGTACACCTGGATGAAGTGCGCGAAGTCGGTGAACTCGAAGTACTTCGCCAGGGCCACCGGGTCGGTCGGCACCGCCGTCTGCCCCTCGTGGCGTGCCGCCAGCCCCGCCACCACCGCGGGTGACGCCGAACCCACGTGGTGGACGTGCAGTTCGGCCTTGGGCAGCCCCGCAACGAACGCCGCCAGTCCCGATCCCGCTGCTTCCGACCCTGCCACCGCTGACTCCTCGTTCGTTCGACCTCGTCCCGCTCACCTTCTCACGGCCCGCCCGGCCCGGTGCGACAGCGGTCAGACCAGGACGGACACCGTGTGGATCAGCAGGCCGGCGGCGGCGCCGACGACGGTGCCGTTGATCCGGATGAACTGGAGGTCGCGGCCGACGTTGGCCTCGATCTTGCGGGAGGCGTCGTCCGCGTCCCAGCCGGCGACGGTGTCGGAGATCAGCGAGGTGATCTCGCTGCGGTAGGTGTCCACGACGTACTCCGC
Source organism: Streptacidiphilus sp. MAP12-16 (assembly GCF_041262165.1). Lineage (NCBI taxonomy): Bacteria > Bacillati > Actinomycetota > Actinomycetes > Kitasatosporales > Streptomycetaceae > Streptacidiphilus > Streptacidiphilus sp. MAP12-16. The sequence continues at coordinate 121,148 of NZ_JBGCBY010000013.1, read as the reverse complement.
CGCGTCCTCCAGCCAGCCGTCCAGCTTGGCCTGGAGCCGGGCGTCCGTGGCCAGGCGCAGCCCGAAGCTGCGGACGCCGTCGCGCATCCGCACCCGCAGCTGGCTGTCCTCGTCCTCGGCGGCCTCAAGCACCATTGCCCGCACCGCGCCCCACGCGGACGCGATCAGGTCCTGCACCTCGGAACGCGCGAGCAGGTCGGCCTTGGCCCGCTCCACCCGGGCGATGGTCTCCGGGTCGGTCCGCAGCTCCTTGGCGAAGTCCTCCAGGAAGCTGTCCACCGCGCCCCGCGCGGCGTGCTGCGGGTTGTCGCGGACATCCTCGGCGAAGCGCAGCAGCTCCCGGTAGACCCGGACCCCGACCTGGTGGTCGATGAACTTCGGGGTCCAGCCCGGCGCCTCCTGCGAGATCGTGTCGATCACCGAATCGCTGTGCTCCACCAGCCAGTCGTGGGCCCGGACCACGCACAGGTCCACGACGCCCCGGTGGCCGCCCTCGGCCAGTACCCGGGCAAGCATCGCGCCGATCGGCTGGGCGATCGGCTGCGCGGCGGCGCGCCGGGTCACCGCTTCGCCCACCACCGCCTGGACGTCCTCGTCCCGCAGCACCGCCAGCGCCCCGCGCAGCGCCGCCGAGGCCTCGCGGGTGACCCGCTCGGCGCTGCCCGGCGCGGCCAGCCACTCGCCCAGCCGCCGCCCGACCCCCAGCCCCCGCAGCCGGCCCCGGACCACCTCGACCGACAGGAAGTTCTCGCCCACGAACTGGCCCAGGCTGCGCCCGAAGACGTCCTTCTTGGTGGGGATGATCGCGGTGTGCGGGATGGGCAGCCCCAGCGGGCGGCGGAACAGTGCCGTCACCGCGAACCAGTCCGCGAGCGCGCCGACCATGCCCGCCTCCGCCGCCGCCTGGACGTAGGCGGCCCAGCCGCCCACTCCCGACCTGACACCCCAACTCGCCAGCGCGTACACGATCGTCGCGAGGACCAGGAATCCCGTGGCGATCGCCTTCATCCTGCGCACGCCACGCCGCTTCACCTCGTCCGACGCTGTGTACCTCGCACCGGGCGGGCCCCCGACCGTACTGTTTTCGAGCGTATTGACGACATCAGCTTCCACGACTGGTTTCACGCCCCCAGTCTGCCCTTTCCGCGTCGATGTTCTGGAGTGGCCACGCATGTCTCCTCAGCCGGGCCCCGGGGGCCTGTCCGGGTACGCCGAGCACTTCGTCGAGCCGGACGGATACCTCGACTTCGGACGTTTTGGACCACCCTCGACCGACGTCGTCGAGACGACCGCAGAGCTCACCGGCCAGGCCGCCCGGGGCGACGCCGGCGGCGTGGACGAGCTGATGACCCATGAGCTGCGCGCCCGCCGGGCGGCCGCCCGTTTGCTGGGCGCGGCCTCGGCCGACACCATCGCCCTGCTCCCCAACACCAGTACCGGCCTGTTCCACGCGGCCCTCGGCCTGCCGCGCGGCACTGTGCTCGTGCCCGAGCGCGAGTTCCCCTCCAACCTGTACCCGTGGCGCCGGGCCGCCGCCCTCGGCCGGGTCCGACCGGTGCCCCTCGCCGCCGACGAGCAGAGCCGGATCACCCCCGACGTGGTCCGCGCCGCCCTCACCACGGAGACCGTGGCGGTGTCCCTGTCCGCGGTGGACTTCCGCACCGGCTACCGCGCCGACCTCGCCGGGATCAGGGAGGTGATCGGCCCGGACCGGCTGCTCATCGTGGACGCGATCCAGGGCTTGGGCGCCACCGACCTGCCCTGGACCGCGGCCGACGTGCTGGTCACCGGCGGCCAGAAGTGGCTGCGCGCGGGCTGGTCCACCGGCTTCCTGTACGCGTCGGAGCTGGCCATGGAGCGGCTGGAACCGATCCTCACCGGCTGGAGCGGTGTGGACGACCCGTACCTGTACGACGGGCGCGAGCACGCCCCCGCCCCGACGGCGCTGCGCTTCGCCATGACCAACCCCAGCCCGATCGCCGCAGGTGCGCTGGCCACCGCCCTGGAGCTGGTCGAGCACGTCGGGATCGACCGGATCGCCGCGCACATCGCCCAGCGCACCGACGAGTTGATCGACACCGTGCGCAGCGTCGGCGGCCTGGTGCTCTCCCCGACGTCGGAGCACGAGCGCGCGGGGATCGTCGCCTTCACCGTGCCCACCGCCGACGGCGCAGTCGTCGCCAAGAGCCTGCAGGAGCACGGCGTCAGCACCACTTTCCGGCCCGACTGGATCCGGCTGTGCGCCCACGCCTCCACCACCCTGGCCACCGTCGACCTCGTCCACCGCTCCCTGCGCTCGCTGCCGCGCTGACGGTCTGGGGAACGGCCACGACCCCGACGCCGCTGCCCCCCTTCCCTCACCGCACCGCCGAGCCGTACGCTCAGCGGGGCCCCAGAAACGATCGGGGATCAACATAAGCGAACAAGAGCGCGTTCGGTCGCCGAACAGTCGACCGAACGCCAGGGAGACCCATGCCTGCTGTCAGCCACTCCCCGTCCACCCGCACCTGGGTGCTCAGCACGCCCGCCACCAGCTATGCCGTGCGCGTGGACGACAGCGGCTCGCCACGGCACCTCCACTGGGGCGGTCCGCTGACCCTCGACCAGGCCGCGTCCCTGCCGCTCAGCGGCAACCAAGGGCACAGCAGCAATGAGGGGCGCTCCCCCGTCGGCGAGGAACTGCCCGTCGACGGCGGGGAGCGCTACGGCGCACCCTCGCTCCAGGTCCGCTTCGCCGACGGCACCCGGGCCCTGGAGTGGGCCTTCGACGGCCACGGCGTCGAGGAGGACCCCGAACGCCGGTGCACCACCCTGCGGCTGCACTTCCGCGACCGCTACTACCCGCTGCGGATCACCCTCGGCTATCAGGTCCACGGCGACAGCGACGTCATCGAACGGTGGACCGAGCTGACCAACACCAGCGCGGCCGACGGCGATGCCTCAGACGGCGACGCTTCCGCCGCGAACGCCGTCGACCTGCTCCGCGCCGACTCCGCCGCCTGGTCGCTGCCGCCCCGCGACGACTACCGGCTCAGCCACACCACCGGCATGTGGGCCGCCGAGACCCAACTGCACCGCACCCAAATCCCCTACGGCGAGACCGTGCTGACCAGCCGCCGGGGCACCACCAGCCACCACGCCCAGCCCTGGGCCATGGTCGACGCCGGCGACGCCGACGAGCAGCACGGCCAGGTCTGGAGCACCGCCCTCGCCTGGAGCGGCACCTGGAGAATCACGGTACAGCGCACCCCCGACAACCTCCTCGGCCTCACCGCCGGCGCCGGCCACGACGGCATCCTGCTGCGCCTCGCCCCGGGCGAGACCCACACCACGCCGCGCCTCGCCGGGCTCTACTCCACCGCCGGCTTCGGCGGCACCAGCCGCTCCTGGCACGCCCACATCCGCGCCCACGTGCTGCCCCACCCCGACGAGACCCGCCCGGTCCTCTACAACTCGTGGGAGGCCACCGGGTTCGCCGTGACCCAGGAAGGGCAGCAGCGGCTCGCCGCCCACGCCGCCGCCGCAGGTGCGGAGTTGTTCGTGATGGACGACGGCTGGTTCGGCGCGCGCCGCAACGACCGCGCCGGTCTCGGCGACTGGACGCCCCACCCCGGCGCCTTCCCCGACGGGCTGCAGCCTCTGGTCGACGAAGTGCACCGGCTGGGCATGCAGTTCGGCCTGTGGGTCGAACCCGAGATGGTCAACCCCGACAGCGACCTCTACCGCGCCCACCCCGACTGGGTGCTGCACTACCCGCACCGGCAGCGCACCGAGCTGCGCAACCAGCTGGTGCTGAACTTCGCCCGCCCCGACGTGGCCGAATGGGCCTACGGCTGGCTCACCCGTCTGGTCGGCGACCACGGCATCGACTATCTGAAGTGGGACATGAACCGCCCCTTCACCGAGGCGGGCTGGCCCGAACTGGGCGGCGCCCCGGGCGCGCAGGACCGGTTGTGGACCGACTACGTCCGCAACTACTACGGCGTCCTGGACCGGCTCCGTGTCGACCATCCGGCGCTGCGCATCGAGGCGTGCAGCAGCGGCGGCGGACGCGTCGACCTGGCCGTGCTCGCCCGCACCGACCAGGTCTGGATCTCCGACAACACCGACGGCTCGGACCGCCTGCTGATCCAGGACGGCTACACACAGATCTACCCGGTGCGCACCATGGCCGCCTGGGTTACCGACGTGCCCAACCAGCAGTCCGGGCGCTCGGTCCCGCTGCGGTTCCGCTTCCACAGCGCGATGAGCGGTCTGCTCGGCCTCGGCGGCGACCTCAACGAGTGGAGCCCGGAGGAGCTCAAGGAGGCCGAGGGCTACGTCAGCGAGTACAAGACCATCCGTCACCTGGTCCAGCACGGCGTGCTGCACCGGCTGCGCGCCCCGCAGACCCACGCGGTGACCGCCGTCCAGTACTCGTCCGCCGACGCCGGCGAGGCGGTCGTCTTTGGCTGGCTGCAGCAGCCCCGCTTCGGGCGGCCCCAACCCCCGCTGCGGCTGGCCGCGTTGGACCCGGCGGCGCGCTACCGCGAACAGCGCACCGGCGCCGTCCACCACGGCGCCACGCTGCTGGAACGCGGGCTCGACCTGCCGCTGCCGGCCGGCGACTGGTCCAGCGCGGTCGTCCACCTGGTCCGGGTCTGAGTGCACCCGGCCGCGCGGACCAACAACACGCCGACCGCTGCCGCCGCGCCGACCGCTCCCCTACGGATCATCTCCAGGTGATCGCATTTGGTCTGGACCAATTCAATACCCGCCCGGCTACACCACCGCCGCCTCCGCCTCCGTCTCCGTCTCCACCTCGCCGCTGTACATGCGCGCGATCACATCCTCGATCGCCGGCTCCCGGACCGACAGGTCGACCAGCGGATAGCTCGCCGCGATCGCCGCCACCAGCGGAGCAGCACTCTCCGCCGCCGGGAAGGCGAGCCACTGGCGCGGGCCCTCGACCCGGACCACCCGCGCCCCCGGCACGGCGATCGGGGCGGCGGGCACCGCGAGATCCACCACCAGGGTGCGTTCGCTGCGCCCCGTCTCGTGCAGGCCGTCGAGCCCGCCGTCGTAGACCACGCGCCCGTGGTCGATGACCATCACCCGCGAGCAGAGGCGCTCGATGTCGGTGAGGTCGTGGGTGGTGAGCAGCACCGTCGTGCCCGCCTCGGAGTTGACCTCGGCGAGGAACTCCCGGACCCGGTTCTTGCTGATCACGTCCAGGCCGATGGTCGGCTCGTCCAGGTACAGCACCTCCGGGTCGTGCAGCAGCGCGGCGGCGATGTCCCCGCGCATCCGCTGGCCCAGCGAGAGTTGGCGTACCGGCGTGTCCAGCAGCGCTGCCAGTTCCAGGAGTTCGACGCAGCGGTCGAGGTTGCGCCGGTAGCGGGCGTCCTCGATCCGGTAGATCCGCCGGGCCAACTCGTACGAGTCGCGCAGCGGCAGGTCCCACCACAGGGTGGTGCGCTGTCCGAAGACCACGCCGATGCGGCGGGCGAGCCGCACCCGCTCGCGCGACGGGTCGGCGCCGGCGACCCGCAGCCGTCCCGCGCTGGGGACCAGGATGCCGGTGAGCATCTTGATGGTGGTGGACTTCCCCGCGCCGTTGGGACCGATGTAGCCGACCATCTCCCCCTCGTCCACGGTGAAGCTCAGACCCTCCACGGCCCGCACCTCCGTGCGCTCGCGTCGGATCCTGCCGACCTTGCGGCGCACGGTGAAGGTCCTGGCGACGTTCTCGACCTCGATGATGCCCATGGGGCGTGTACCTCCTGATGGATCGTCAATTCGCTGGGGGTCAGCTGCCGGTACTGCGGTACGAGCGGATTCCGGCGCGCCAGGCGAGGGCGGCCGCCGTCGCACAGACCAGCGCGGCCAGCGGCGAGGCGAAGCGGTACCAGCCGGGCAGGCCGAGGGTGTCGGGGCGGTCCAGCAGGTACATCGCCGGCAGCCAGTTGACGAAGGCCAGCGGCACCCCGTACACCGCGCCCCGGACCAGGTCGCGGGCGTACACGGTCGGCGGGTACTGGAGCATGGTCGCGCCGCCGTAGGTGAGGGAGTTCTGCACCTCCGCGGCGTCGGTGGCGAAGAACTGGAAGGCCGCCCCGGCGACGAAGACCGAGCCGAAGATGACGGTCCCGCACACCACCAGGACGACCATCACGAGCAGCCGCCCCGGCGTCCAGTCCAGCCGCAGCCGGTCCAGGGACCAGGCCAGGATCAGCGCCGACTGCGTCACCCGGCCGACCCGGCGCAGCGCGAAGCGGTCGGCGCTGAGCTGCGCCAGCGCCGCGGCGGGGCGGACCAGCACGGTGTCCACCGAGCCGTCGCGGACCCGCCGGCCGAGCTGGTCCAGGCTGCCGACCAGCAGGTCGGCGAGGCCCAGGGTCAGGCCCGAGGTCCCGTACAGGAAGGCGACCTGGGGAAGCGTCCAGCCGCCGAGGGCCTTGGCGTGCAGGAACATGAAGGCGATGACGACGAAGTCGAGCGCGGAGGTGACGGCGTTGCCGACGGTGGTCATCCAGAACGAGGCACGGTAGGCCAGCGACGCCCGCAGCCACATCCCGGCGATCAGCAGGTAGGCCCGCAACGCGCTGCGGGCGCGGACGAGCGCCTCAGCCACCCTGGACCACCACCTTGCGCATCGCCGCCCGCTGCATCAGCCGGCCCGCGCCCAGCAGCGCCGCCGCCCAGCCCGACTGGACGCCGAGCGCGGCGAGGAGTCCCAGGCCGGTCCGCCGCTGCAGGAACACGTCCAGCGGGATCTGGATCATCGCGGCCCAGGGCAGGTGCTCGGCCACTGCGGCGATACCGGCCGGGAAGAGGGCCAGCGGCAGCAGAAAGCCGGAGAAGAACATCCCCAGCACCACCGTGATCTGCCGGACGCCGCGCGCGTCGAGCAACCAGAAGCTGGTCAGCGAGGCCAGGTAGCGCAGCGCGAAGCTGACCACCACGGCGAGCAGCACGGAGACCAGGAAGCCGGCCCAGGTGAGCGTCGCGTCGAGGGCCCCGCCACCGGGCATCCGCAGCGCGAAGGCGATGCTCCCGACCACCATCGGCGCCACACCCCGGGCGAGCAGGTGGTAGCAGGCACGGCCGAGGTCGTTGGCAAGCCACCAGACCTGCAGGTCGACCGGGCGGTACAGGTCCACGGCGATGTCGCCCGAGGTGATCCGGGCCTCCAGATCGTCCTGGACTCCGCCGCCCTCCGCGGCGACGGGCATCAGCAGGGCCTGGCCGAGCCAGACGTAGGTGAGGGCGGCGCTCGCGTCGTAGCCACCGAGGTGCGGGCGGACCCGCCAGAGCGCCTGGTAGGTGTAGGCGATGAAGAACCCGAACACGGTGTTGGTGATCACGCCCGCCCAGGTCGCTGCGCGGTAGGTGGCGTAGCGGCGGAAGCTGCCGCGGGCGACGGACGCGTACAGGCGTCCGGACGGCAGGAGCTGTACGCGGGGACGGCTGCGTTCGGGCGGGTGGGCGAGGGCGGCGAGCTGCGCCATCGGGGGACCACGGTCCTTTCCAGGTAGAGTGCAGGGTCGATATGTCGACATGGCGCACCCCATAGCCACCAGAGCGGAAGGGCACGCCAAGTAGGCCCCGATCGCGAACACCCGGGGGTGCGCGCGAGGGGCTTGGTCTCGGTGCGGCTGGTCTATGTGGTTGTCGTGCCTGCGGACGCAGGCCTTCACAGGGTAGCGACCCAGCCACCCGTCGTCACCGAATTTCCCCGCACACCGGCGCAGAAGAGAGTGTCGGTGTCACAACCCCGCCACAATCGGCCCCGCCCGCGCTCATCCGGCCACGAGCACACAGCTCCGTGCGGCAAGGTGGACACGATCGCCCTGAAAGGGGCGTCCTGGGACTTACAGGAACATAATCCACGGCAAGGTGTCCGCAGGTGGTTACTTTGCGTTGCTGAGAACGTCGAAAACGTCGAAACAAGGAGCGGTACGCGGATGAGCAGGGAGCCCGAAGGACCTCAGGGAGACGACTGGGGTCCGACCTGGGGCGCCCGGCCAGACCAGCCCGCTCACCCCGCTCACCCCGCTCACCCCGCTCACCCCGGTCAGCCCGGCGACCCCGACAACCTCAGCCACCCACTGGACCCGGACACCCTCGCCGTCGAGGACCGCACCGAGGGCGGCGGGATGGGCGGCAGCCGCAGTGACCGGCGCCGAGCCAAGACACAGGCCCGCAAGGCCGCCCGCAAGGCCAAACCCTGGTGGCGCCGCATCTTCCCGACCTGGCGCATGGCCGTCTCCACTTTGCTGGGCCTGGCCCTCCTCGGCACCGGCGCCTTCGTCGCGATGTACGTGATCGTCAAGGTGCCCGACCCCAACGCCTCCGCCACCGCGCAGAGCAACGTCTACTACTACTCCGACGGCAAGACCGAGCTCGGCCGGACCGGGCAGACCAACCGCATCTCCGTCCCCATCGAGCAGGTCTCGGCCAACATGCAGCACGCCGCGGTCTCCGCCGAGGACCGCACCTTCTACAGCAACAACGGCGTCAGCCTCACCGGCACCGTCCGGGCCGCCTGGGACACCCTGAGCGGCAAGGGCCTCCAAGGCGGCTCCACCATCACCCAGCAGTACGTGAAGAACTACTACCTGACCCAGGACCAGACCGTCAGCCGCAAGGCCAAGGAGTTCTTCATCTCGCTCAAGGTCGACCAGACCGAGAGCAAGGACCAGATCATGGCCGGCTACCTCAACACCAGCTACTTCGGCCGCAACGCCTATGGCATCCAGGCAGCAGCCCAGGCCTACTACGGGATCAACGCCTCCCAGCTGAGCGTGCCCCAGTCCGCCTACCTCGCCGCCCTGCTCCAGGCCCCCAGTGCCTACGACGTCGGCACCGCCACCCAGGCCGGGAAGACCGCAGCCGTGTACCGCTGGAACTACGTCCTCGACGGCATGGTCAAACTCGGCTGGATCAGCCAGAGCGACCGCAACGCCATGACCTTCCCCACCACCAAGGCCCCGGGCAGCACCCCGGGAGTCAGCGGCCAGGCCGGCTACCTCATCGACATCGCCGACCACTACCTCAACGACAACAACATCGTCGACCCCGCCACCCTCGCCGCAGGCGGCTGGAAGATCACCACCACCTTCGACAAGAAGGACCAGGACGCCCTCGCCGCCGCCGTGAAGACGGAGTTCGCCAACCAGCTCCCCAACACCGCCAAGGCCAAGGACGTCCGCGCCGCGGCCGGCTCGGTCGACCCCACCACGGGCAAGCTCGTCGCCGCCTACGGCGGCCCGAACTACGCCACCCAGCAGTTCAACGACGCTCTACGCACGGACATCCAGGTCGGCTCCACCTTCAAGGCCTTCGACCTCGCCGCCGGACTCCAGAACAAGGCCAGCACCCAGGACGGGCGCAGCATCACCCCCTCGACCTACTACGACGGGACGAGCGGACGCACCGTCCAGGGCCTGCCCAACGGGACGTCCTACGCACCGCCCAACGAGGACGGCCAGGACTACGGCCAGATCACGCTGCGCCGCGCCATGGCGAAGTCCGTCAACTCGGTGTACGCACAGGAGGCCGCCGACGCGGGCCTGAACAACGTCCGCAAGGCAGCCATCGCCGCCGGCCTCCCCTCGGACACTCCCGACATGAGCGCGAGCAACCCGGCCATCGCCCTCGGCGTGGCAACCCCCAACGCCGTCCAGATGGCCGGGGCCTACGCCACCCTCGACAACCACGGGCAGCAGATCACGCCCTGGTCCGTCCAGGCACTGACCCATGACGGCACGAACAAGCCCCTGCCCGAGCACAAGGCGACCCAGGCGTTCGACCGCACCACCGCGGACTCGGTCACCTCCGTCCTGCAGGACGTCGTCAGCCCCAGCGGCACCGGCTACCTCGCCACCGGCCTCGGCCGTCCGGCGGCCGGCAAGACCGGCACCACCGACGACAACAAGTCCGCCTGGTTCATCGGCTACACGCCGCAACTGGTCACCTCGGTCGGGCTCTTCGCCGAGGACCCCAACAGCCACGCGCGGCTCTCGCTGGGCGACGCCGCGGGAGTCACCCGCGTCAACGGTGGGTCCTTCCCCACCCAGATCTGGACGGACTACATGAACTCGGCGCTGGACGGCAAGGCCGTCCAGGACTTCAGCCTCAACGCCGCACCCGACACGTCCACGGCCGCGCCGTCCAGCACGCCGAGCAGCACCCCGAGCAGTGCTCCCAGCAACACGGTCAGCTCCAGCCCGACGCCGGTGGCCACCCCCTCGGCGACTCCCTCCCAGCAGCCCGTCCCGACCCCGACGGCCACGGTTCCGACCCAGACCGCGACGCCGCCGAGCTCGCCGACGCCCACCGCGGTCCCCTCGAACTCGGCGCCCCCGGCCGGGGCCACGCCCAACGCGACGGCGGTGCCGTAGGCGGCGGGGCAGGGGCTGCCCGGCGGCAGCACCTCCCCTCCGCGTCGGCGACTCCCACCCCGAGCTCCGCGCCCAGCCCGACGCCGATCGCATCGTGGTCCGAACGTCACGGCAGCAGCGCCGACCCCGCCGATGCCCCCGTTTTCCTCGGCGGGGTCAACACTCTGCGCCCGGACGCCACCCCCGTGGGCCCCGGACGCATCTCCTCGCCGCAGTGCGCTCGGCGCTGCCACCGGACGCCCTGCAACTGTGGCGTAGCCACCCACAGTTGTTCGACTACCTGTGCGGATCATGAGACACTGCTGTCCGTCTCAGGGCTGTGACCTGCAGCTTGAGACGCCGCACCGGCACGTATGTGAGACACGCGGGGGCCGCGCCGGTCGGCTGGAATTCGTCGCACCACCGCAGGAGCTGCGCGACGCCGACCCTCGGCGTCGCGCCACCCGCGCGCGCCCTCGCCGAGATCACTCCGACACACGTGCCTGCGAGGACTGCCCGATGAATGCCGCCTGGATGCCGCTGCCCGATGACCTCCCGGAGCCCGCCCGGCGCCTGACCGAGCACCTGCGCGCGGTCAAGGACGCGCACCAGTTGAGCCTGGCCGAACTGGCGAAGGCGACCCACTTCAGCAAGGCCTCCTGGGAGCGCTGGCTCAACGGCAAGCGCCTGATCACCGAGCAGGGGCTCGACGCCCTGGTCGCGGCGGTGGACTGCGACGCAGTGCTCCTGCGGGCCATGTTGGAACAGGCGTCGGCGGCGGCGGACGATGCGCCCCGGCCCGCTGGCCGCGCCGAAGCCCGCGTGGAAGCCCGTACCGAAGCTCGCGTGGAAGCCGAAGCCCTACCTGTGACCGAGCCCGAACCCGACCCCGCGTCCGGCCGGTCCGTTCCGCTGCTGCGGCGGCCGCTGCTCTGGGGCTCGGCGGCCGCGGCCGTACTGGTCGCCGCGGTCTGCGTGCTGTGGCTGTCGCCCTGGAGCGGCTCGACCGGTTCAGCGCCGCACGTCATCACCGCGAAGACTCCGGACCCGGCCACCAGTGCACCCTTCTGCACGGGCATCGGCTGCGCCGGCAAGGACCCCCAGTCCACCGGCTGCGGAACAGACGTCAGGACGCTGCAAACCGCCAACGACGGCAAAGTCATCCTCTACGTCCACTACAGCGCCCGCTGCCAGGCGGCCTGGGCCGCGCTCACCGACGGGGCGCCCGGCGACACGGCCACGATCACCACCAGCACGGGCCAGCAGGAGACAGCGCTGATCCACTGGGGCTACGACAACTACTCCGCGATGGTCGACGCCAGCGACCCCCGCACCGCGTTGCGGGTCTGCGGGGTCCAGCCGGCCGGCCGCGCCTGCACCTCGACTCTCAACGCGCCGACCCTCAACGCGCCCAGCGCGGTGCCGCGCGGGTAAGCCGGCGTGCCGCCTCCGGGCGCGGCTTCAGAGGTACAGGCCGGTGGTGCCGCCGCTGTCGCCCACCCGCTCGGAGGCGACGGCGTGGACGTCGCGCTCGCGCAGCAGGACGTAGAGCTGGCCGCGCACCTCGACCTCGGCGCGGTCCTCGGGGTCGTACAGCACCCGGTCACCCGGTTCGATCGAACGCACGTTCTGGCCTACGGCCACAACCTCCGCCCACGCGCACCTCTTGCTCAGCGCGGCGGTCGCGGGGATAAGGATCCCGCCGGTCGAACGGCGGTCACCCTCCGGACTGTCCGTACGGACCAGCAACCGGTCGTGCAGCATCCTGATGGGCAGCTTCTCACCGAAGGAGCCGTGCTTGGCGACAGACGATTCACTCACTCCAGGACCGTACACCGGACCGACCGAACCAGCGCGCACAGCAGCGGACCAGTGGAGCGACCCCACCAGCCCGCCGAGTTCCCGACCGGACTACTTCCTGGCTGATTCCCGACTACTTCTTGCTGCGACGAAGCAGGACGAAACCCGCCACAGCCGCCGCGGCGACAGCCGCGACCGGCACGATCCGCTCCATGCGCGGACTGCCCTTCTCGTCCACGAACTGCGACCGCGCCTGCTCCACGCTCCGGCTGACCGCCACGAAAGCCCGACCCGCCGTACGGTCCACCGCCGCCATGGCGTCGGCCCGCGCCTTGCCGACGATCGTGGACGGGTGGACCGCGACCGCCAGCTCGTCCAGGGTCGCGGCGAGTTGCTGACGGGTCCGGACGATATCCGCCTCGATCTGCGCGGCGGTGCGCCCGTCCGGGCCACCGCCCTTGCCCCTCGTGCTGACCTCGCCCACGAGCCCACCTTCCTCCGCTGCCTGCCGAATTCGCCTATGGGACAGTTTGTCAGGTCACCCGCCGCCGCGCGCAGCGGCACCCCGCCCAGGACGCCCCGAGGAGTACGTTCGTCTTGGCACGACCGCTACCCAAGACGCACAGGAGCAACCCTCATGACGGACGCCCAGACGAAGCTGGAGCCAGGCGACACCGCCCCGGCCTTCTCCCTCCCCGACGCCGACGGCAAGCCGGTCTCCCTCGCCGACCACCTCGGCCGCAAGGTCATCGTCTACTTCTACCCCGCCGCGCTGACGCCCGGCTGCACCAAGCAGGCGTGCGACTTCACGGACAACCTGGACCTGCTCGCCGGGGCCGGCTACGACGTCATCGGGATCTCCCCGGACAAGCCCGAGAAGCTGGGCAAGTTCCGCGAGAAGGAGCACCTCAAGGTCACCCTGCTGGCGGACCCCGAGAAGGAGGTCCTCAAGGCCTACGGGGCCTTCGGTGAGAAGAGCCTCTACGGAAAGACCGTCGTCGGCGTGATCCGCTCCACGGTGATCGTGGACGAGCACGGCAAGGTCGAGCGGGCTCTCTACAACGTGAAGGCCACCGGCCACGTCGCCAAACTGATCCGGGACCTCGAGGTCTGACCCGCAGAAGGGCGGCACACCCGGTGGTGTGCCGCCCTTCCCGTATTGCGGTGCCGCTCCTGCCTACTACTGCATGGAGCTGTTCATCGTGTTGATCAGCGTGCCGGAGGAGTCGTCACCCTCGAAGGAGAAGGCGAAGATGCCGCCCAGGCCCTTCGACGACGCGTACGAACCGCGCGCCGTGATCGCCTGCGGGGTGTCACCGGTGAAGAAGTTGGTGCCGTCGTAGATCCAGGAGCTCTGCGTGGTCGCGTCCCAGTGGACGCTGGCACCGCTGGTCAGGCCCTTGGCGGCGAGCTCCTTCCAGTCCGCGATGCCGGCCTGCTGGGTGAACGTCTGGGCCGGGCTGGCCCCGGTCGCGGACTGGTACAGGCCGGAGTTGCTGCCCGCCGGGACGCCGGTCCAGCCGCGGAAGTAGAACGGCACCCCGAGGATGATCTTGTTGGCCGGGAAGCCGCCGGTGATCCCGTACGCCGAGTCTCCGTTGGTGTACGCGTTGATGGTGGCGTCGACGTTGTACTTCTCCGTGCCGGGCGCGATGGCCTTGCTCGGGTCGGAAGCGCTGTTGTGCAGCGGGTCCTGAAGGTTCGTCGGGCCGGTCGCGTCCCACGCGCCGTGCATGTCGTAGGTCATGATGTCGCCGTAGTCCAGGGACTTGGCGATCTGCGCCGGCTGGATCGTCGCGATCTTGTCCTGACCGCTGGGCAGCGCCGCGGTCAGCAGGAAGTGCTTGCCGATGCTGCTGCCGTAGGCGTCCAGCTCGGTGCGGAACTCCGCGAGCAGGGCACTGTAGTTGGCGGTGTCGGCGGCCGAGTAGTGGTTGCCGGTGTGACCGCCCGCGGAACCCGGGTACTCCCAGTCGATGTCGATGCCGTCGAACAGGCCCGCCGCCGAGCCCGTGCCGCCGGACGCGTCACCCGCGACGTTGGTCGGCAGGTTGCCCTTGATGAACATGTTGAGGCAGGAGGACACGAACGCCTTGCGGGAGGCGTCGGTGGCCGCCGCGTCCGAGAAGTACTTGGAGTAGGTCCAGCCGCCGATGGAGAGGTTGATCCGCAGGTTCGGGTACTTCGCCTTGAGCTCGCGGAGCTGGTTGAAGTTGCCCTTGATCGGCTGCGACCAGGTGTCCGAGCTGCCGTCCACGCTCACGTCCGAGGTGTACGACTTCTGGTAGTCGGCGAAGGCGTCGCCCGCGCCGTCACCAGCGTTGGGGTCCGCCTCGTTGGTCGAGTCGCTGGCCTTCACTGCCTCGAAGCAGGTGTGCGAGGACGGGTCGATGTTCTCGAAGGCGTAGGTGATCACCTTCAGATTGGCCGCCGCACCGGACGTGCCCACGTTCTTCGGGTAGTAGGCGTTGCCGTAGATCGACCACTGGTCGAAGTACCCGGACTTCATCGCCCCGGTCGCCGCCGCGCCGGTGGTCGCGGCCACGGCCGCCGACTGCGCGGAGGCGTGGCCGTCCTTGTCGTAGCCCTGGACCGTGAACGAGTAGGCGGTGTTCGGCAGCAGCGAGCTGACGGTCACCGACGTGCCCATCGACGTCGCCACCAGGTTGGAGCCCGAGTACACGTAGTAGCCCGGGGTGTCGCCGGTCTGGGAGTTGTCGGTGACAGCGGGCCAGGACAGGGTCACGGCCGTGTTGGTGACCTTGGCGGTGACACCGGCCGGGGTGCCGACCAGGCCGTCACCGGTCGGACCCGTGCCCGTGCCGCTGGTGCCCGTGCTGGTCGGAGTGGGGGACGCGGACGCGCTGGCGCTCGCGCTCGCGCTCGCCGAGGGGGACGCGCTGGCACTGGCACTCGGGGACGCGGAAGCGGAAGCCGATGCGGACGCGGAGGCCGACGCGCTCGCCGAGGCACTCGCGGAAGGGCTGCCGGTCGCACCACCCGGGCCGGTCAGCGTGATGTCGTCGGCATAGAACGAGCCCTGGCCGTACCACCCGTGCGTGTACACCTGCACCGAGGTGGTCGACGCGCCCGTCGTGAAGGACGTCGTCAGCTGCTGCCAACTCGTGGCACTCGGCGTCCAGTTGCTCGCCGACACGCCCGTACCCGTCGCGCCGATGTACACGTACGCGCCCTCGACGTACCCGGACAGGCTGTACGTGGTGTTCGGCAGCACGGTCACCGTCTGCGTGCACTGCGCGTTGTCCGAGCTGGACGCCGCACCGAGCAGTGCGTGCGAGCCGCCGTGCACCGGCGACCCCACGACGCTGTCCAGCGTCGAACAGGTCCAGCCGCTCAGGCTGCCGCTCTCGAAGTCACCGTTGGTCAGCAGATTGGTGGACGCGGCACTGGCCCCGGTGATGGTCGTGGCGAGCGCTGCGGATCCTGCTATCAGCACCGTCGCGGTGGCGAGCGCGGTGGCGCGCTTCATGCTCCGCTCGGGGCCACGGGGAGCGGGCAGGGCACGTTCTGGCATTACAGGACTCCTGGAGGGAGAGAGGGGGTGTTGGACACCCGCGCCGGACTGTGAGCACGACATGCACGAGAGATCTGTGGGGGATGCACGACGCGGCCCGGCGCGGGTGGACTGTGGGGGCGTTCAGCGGCAGTCGGTTCAGCCGTTGAACTGAGTGGTGATCTTGGTGAAGTCGTACGGGTTCTGGGTGACGCTGCTGCACATCCCGTCCGCCCAGTTGTGGACGACGTTCGGGTCGCAGACCCGGTCCCGGTTGACCGCCCAGTAGGAGAAGGCGGCGGCGTGGTTCGCCTGGACGAATCCGAGCAGGTCGGTGAAGGTGGACTGGGTGAACAGCTCGCTGCCCTGGTCGGTGTGACCGTTCATCAGCTGCACGCTCAGGTGCGCCCAGGCCGTGGCCGCGTCCCAGCCGTACAGCTTCTGCAGCTGGGCGACGACGTCGTTCGCAACGGTCTCGGCCGCGCTGGTCTCGGTGCCGCTGGTCAGGCCGAAGTCGAAGTCCATGATGTTGACCCGGTCGATCCGCGCACCGTTGTTGATCGCCTGCTGGATCTCGTCCCGACCGGTGTCGGGCAGGCCGACTGTCGTCATCGGGATGGTGACGGTGACCTTCAGGTTGGGGTTGGCTGCCTCCAACTGCTTGATGGCGCCCCAGCGGACGGCCATGTTGGCGTCCAGGCTGCCGTTCTCCCAGTCCAGGTCGATCCGGTTGAGCTTGTACTTGTTGATGACCTGCTGATACGCCGCGGCGAGCGCGGACGAGCTGCCGCAGGTCGAGCCCAGCTCGGTGCCGTTGTAGCCGCCGAACGACACCGCGGCGTCGCCGCCGGCGGCGCGGGCCGCGTTGACGTCCGCGAGGACGGCAGTGTCGGACGACACCGGGGTACTGGCGTTGCCGCCCCAGGCGGGGGTGCAGCCGCCGGAGTCCAGCACGAAGGCGAAGAGGAACTCGTTCTCACCGGAGTTGGCGATGATGTCGGAGATGGACTGGGGGGAGTTGTCCAGCGGCATCATGTAGACCGGGTGCCGGAAGCCGGTGTCCGCAGGGGGCGGTGTGGCGGTTCCGGTGGGCGTGGGGGTGGCAGTCGCCGTGGGGCTGGCCGAGGCGCTGGGGCTGGCGCTCGGGCTGGCGGAGGCGGAGGCGGAGGCACTTGGGGTGGGACTTCCCGTCGCTCCGCCCGCCGCAGGGCCGACCAGCGACAGCGAGTCCGCGTAGAACGTCGGCTGCGCGTACCACCCGTGCACGTAGACCTGCACCGACGTCGTCGTCGCGCCGGTCGTGAACGACGTGCTGAGGGTGCTCCAACTCGTCGCACTCGGCGTCCAGTTGCTCGCCGAGACACCGGTGCCCGTGGCACCCAGGTAGACGTAGCTGCCCTCGACCTGCCCGGACAGCGTGTAGGTCGAGTTCGGCGCGACGGCGACCGTCTGCGCGCACTGCGCGAAGTCCGAGCCCGCAGGGGTCCCCGACAGCGCATAGGAGCCCGCCGCGACGGGGCTGGTGACGACCTTGTCCGCGCTGGAGCAGGTCCAGCTGCTCAGGTTCCCACTCTCGAAGCCGGGGTTGAGCAGCAGTTGCGTGGTGCTCGCCTGCGCGGCCCCACCGGAGGCGAGGAGCCCTCCGGTCCCGAGCAGTGCGGCGCAACAGACGCCGATCAGTACCCGTCTCGTCCCAGTAGGTGTGGGCTTGCCGACCATCTTCTGCCTCCGCAACAACACCATCGGTCACTGAACCTGCGGAACTACTGCGGCAGTCGGGTCCGGAGCCCCCACGCGACTCCCCGGTAGCTACCGTGTGACGCATAAATTGGCCTGGACCAACCCCTGTCGTCAAGACCCTATTTGGCAACGTGTCACTTAAGCTTCCTTAAGGTTCACAAGACATGCAGCTCAGCGGCGTTGCGAGTCGTAGTGGCCTAGTCCTATTGGTCTCAACCACACCCCTCATCACCATCATGGACCCCCTGTGACCCAGCTCACACCCCGAACGGCGTAACCCACCAGTTCGCCCCTCGTTGACCCATCCGAGGCCAACACCCCCAGGGCACGGCCCCACGCTCCACTCGACTGACGACGCCGCAGAGATCCGGTCGAGTGGACACCCCCACCCCCCTCCTCCGCGCGCGCCATCACCCCCGCCGCAGGAGGCAGACTCCATGACCACCCAGACCAAGTACACCCGCGAACTCCTCACCGAGCTGGCCGCCCAGTCCAAGAGCATCAACGAGATGATGCGCCGTCTCGGCGTGCCCATGGCCGGCGGCACCCACAGCTACCTGAGCAAGCGCCTCAAGCACTACGACATCGACACCTCCCACTTCACCCACCTGGGGCGGCCCGATTACGGACGGCGTTCCTACAGTCGAGAGGAACTGGTTGACGCAGCAGCCAACAGCACGAGCATCCGATCATTGATGGACCACCTGGGCGTGGAGCCGTACGACAGCGCCTACTCCTACCTGAAGAAGCGCCTTGCGCACTTCGGTATCTGTACGTCTCACTTCACGCCGGGGCAAGCCTCGCCCCTCGGTGTGCCCACGGTGATCTCCCGCGACGAGCTGACGAGAGCCGTAGCTAGCAATCGCAGCATCTCAGGCGTCATGCGCGAACTTCGTCTCCCGGACAGCACCACTGCCCGACGGCGCATCAAGCATGGGATCGGTCAATTCAACCTCGACACCTCACACTTCACGGGGCGTGCCTACAGTCGGGGCCTGATCATCGGCCCCCGCCGCAAGCCTGAAGACCTCCTGGTCAAGCTCTCTGCGGGCAGCCGTCGCCCTAAGGGCGAGCAGCTCCGGAATATGCTGATTTCCATCGGCTGGGAGGAGATCTGCGCCGAATGCGGAACCGGCCCCGAATGGCGGGGGCGCCTCATGACGCTAGAACTCGATCACATCGACGGTGACTGGCTCAACAACACGCCGAGCAATCTCCGCCTTCTCTGCCCGAACTGTCATGCCACCACCGATACATACTGCGGTCGCAACAAGCTCCACCTGCGCGGCTAGCCCTTCTCGGCATCACATTGCATAGGCGAACCATCCGTGCGGAGCACGGTAGGAGCTCGGCAGGTTGACATCCACAGTGGACCTGCGACTGCCTCAGACGATGGCTTGGCCGCAGCAATGACCGTGGCGACGGGACCGGCAGGGACGATATGGTGGAGGAACTGCGGCCGTGGCGGAACGGCAGACGCCCCGCGTTTAGATCGCGGTGCTGGAGACAGCGTGAGGGTTCAAATCCCTCCGGCCGCACAAGAAGTACCTTTGAATCGAAGGCCCGCCCTCAGTAGTCGTGAGGGCGGGCCTTCGATTTGTACGGCCTCAGGCGAGCAGCTCGCGGACTACTGGGACCAGCGCGCGGAAGGCTTCGCCGCGGTGGCTGATGGCGTTCTTTTCGGTCGGGGAGAGCTCCGCGCAGGTCACTTCATACCCGTCGGGCTGGAGGATGGGGTCGTAGCCGAAGCCGTTGGTGCCGACGGGGTCGAACCGTAGGGTTCCGCGGAGCTGGCCTTCCACGACCCGCTCCGTGCCGTCGGGCAGTGCCAGGGCCGCCGCACAGGCGAAGTGCGCGGCGCGGTGGGGGGTGGCGATGTCGCTCAGCTGGGCGAGCAGCAGGTCGAGGTTGGCCTTGTCGTCGCCGTGCTTCCCGGCCCACCGCGCGGAGAAGATCCCCGGGGAGCCGCCCAGCACGTCCACGCACAGTCCGGAGTCGTCCGCGACCGCGGGAAGCCCCGTGGCCTGCGCCAGCGCGTGGGCCTTGAGCAGGGCGTTCTCCGCGAAGGTCACCCCGGTCTCGGCCACGTCCGGAATCTCCGGGTAGGCGTCCGCGCCGATCAGTTCGACCTCCAGGCTGGCGGCGCCGAGAATCGCCCGGAGTTCGCCCACCTTGTGCGCGTTCCTGGTGGCGAGAATGAGTCGATGAGCAGCCATCCCGCTCAGCCCTCCAGGGCCTTGCGCTGGATCGCTTCCAGCTCCGCGCAGCCCAGCTGCCCCAGGTCCAGCAGTTGGTCGAGCATCGCCCGGTCGAACGGCTCGGCCTCCGCCGTGCCCTGGACCTCCACGAACTTGCCGTCACCGGTGCAGACGATGTTCATGTCGGTCTCGGCGCGGACGTCCTCCTCGTAGTTGAGGTCCAGCATGGCCAGGCCGCCGACGATGCCGACGCTGACCGCGCTCACCGAACCGATGATCGGATCGACCTTCGCCCGGGTGATCTTCTTCTCCTGCGCCCAGCGCACCGCGTCCACCAGGGCGACGTACGAACCGGTGATCGCCGCCGTACGGGTGCCGCCGTCCGCCTGGAGCACGTCGCAGTCGATGGCGATGGTGTTCTCGGACAGTGCCCGGGTGTCGACCACGCCGCGGAGCGAACGGCCGATCAGGCGGCTGATCTCGTGGGTCCGCCCACCGATCCTGCCGCGCACGGACTCGCGGTCGTTGCGGGTGTTGGTGGCGCGCGGCAGCATCGCGTACTCGCCGGTCACCCATCCCTCGCCGGTCCCTCGCCGCCACCGCGGCACACCCTCCGTGACGCTGGCGGTGCACAGCACCCGCGTGTCCCCGAAGGAAACCATTACGGAGCCCTCGGCGTGCTTGCTCCAGCCGCGTTCGATGGTGATGTGGCGGAGCTGGTCGAGGGCGCGGCCGTCGTTGCGTGTCATGGTTCCGACCCTATCGGGTGCGATTGACCCCCCGCCGCACGACCTGGGACGAGCCCGCGTCGCACATGCCGACGGCCCGCGCGCCGTTCGACCGGTCGTGCGGTCGTACGGATTGCGCGGGCCGTCGACTGTGCCCCTCGCGAGGGGCGGTCCACTGGCTGGGGCCCAGCCGAAGCTGTTACGCCATCATGTCTTCGATGTCGGCGGCGATGGGGTCCGCGTCGGTGCCGATGACGACCTGGATCGCGGTGCCCATCTTGACGACGCCGTGGGCGCCCGCGGCCTTGAGCGCGGCTTCGTCGATCAGGGAGACGTCCCTGACCTCGGTGCGCAGTCGGGTGATGCAGCCCTCGACCTCTTCGATGTTGGTGATGCCACCGAGCCCCGCGACGATCTTCTCAGCCTTCGTGGCCATGTGTTTCTCCTGTTCTCGGCCGAATGCGTCGACCTGCTGGGCAGGCTCCGCACGGAGCGCCCCTTTGGTCCGCATTGACACGGTAACGCACGGTTGGCGCAACTTCGCGCGCGAAGATCACGCTCCGCAGTCAGGATGGCGGCAACGGGAGGAGAGTCCATGAGTTCGGCCAACCCCGTCGTTCCCAGGGCACCGTGGTGGCAGGGCTTCGTCGGCGGCCTGCAGAAGATGGGACGCAGCCTCCAGCTCCCTATCGCCGTGCTCCCGGCGGCGGGCATCCTGAACCGGCTGGGCCAGGACGACATCCACACCAAGTGGCACTTCCCGGAGAAGCTCGTCATGGTCTTCGGCGGCGCGGGTGGGGCGCTGCTCAACGGGTCCCTGGGTCTTCCGTTGCTCTTCGCCGTCGGTGTCGCCATCGGGATGGCCAAGAAGGCGGACGGGTCCACCGCGCTCGCCGCAGTCGCCGGATTCCTGGTCTACTACAACATCCTGCAGACCTTCGCCATGTGCACCGCACCCGCCGTGCTCAAGAACGGTTCCTGTCTCACCGGTCCCAAGAACGGTCCCTACACCGTCGCGGCACCGGTGATCCAGAACCCCGGGGTGTTCGGCGGCATCGTCATCGGTCTGTTGAGTGCGTGGTTCTGGCAGCGGTTCCACCGGGTGAAGCTGGTGGACTGGTTGGGGTTCTTCAACGGCCGCCGACTCGTCCCGATCATCATGTCGGGTGTGGCAGTGGTCTTCGCCGTCCTGTGCCTGTGGGTCTGGCCGCCGATCGGTCGCGGGCTCGACTCGTTCGCCAACGGGCTGACCGGTATGGGGTCCTACGGTGCCGGGATCTTCGGCGTGGCCAACCGCGCGCTGCTCACTGTTGGCATGCACCAGTTCCTGAACGTCTTCTTCTGGTTCCAGTACGGGAACTACACCAAGCCCGACGGCACGGTCGTCCAGGGTGACATCCCGCGCTTTCTGGCGGGCGATCCGACGGCGGGTCAGTACACCTCGGGCTTCTTCCCGATCATGATGTTCGCGCTTCCCGCCGCGGCTCTCGCGATCGCGCACTGCGCGAAGCCGAGCCGCCGCAAGGAGGTGACGGGCATGATGATCTCCGTCGGTCTGACCTCCCTCGTCACCGGCGTCACGGAGCCGATCGAGTACTCCTTCCTCTACATCGCCCCGGTTCTCTACGGGATCCACGCCGTGCTGACAGGTGTGTCGATGGCGGTGACGTGGGGCTTGGGGGTCCATGACGGCTTCAGCTTCTCGGCCGGCCTGATCGACTACGTCATCAACTGGGGCCTGGCCACCAAACCCTGGATGATCATCCCCATCGGCCTGGTCTTCGCCGCGGTCTACTACGCGCTCTTCCGGTTCGTGATCACCAGGTTCAACCTGAAGACCCCCGGTCGCGAGGACGACGCCGAGGAGCTGGAGGTCGAGAACGTCAGGTAGCGGGGAGTGTCACGGGTCGGGTGGAGCGTCACGGGTCGGGTGGAGCGTCACGGGTCGGGCGGAGCGCCACGAGTCGGGTCAGAACGTGTAGACGGCTCCCGGACGGGCCAGTTCCACCGGTCCGCCGTACGCCGCGGCGGCGTCGGCGAGGTTGCGTTCGGCGTTCGTCCACGGGGGGATGTGGGTGAGGACCAGGCGGCCGACGCCCGCGCCGGCAGCGTGCTCGCCGGCCTCGCGGCCGTTGAGGTGCAGGTCCGGGATGTCCTCTTTGCCGTCGGTGAAGGCGGCCTCGCTGAGCAGCAGGTCCGCGCCGCGCGCGAGCTCGACCAGCTGCGGGCAGGGGCCGGTGTCGCCGCTGTAGACGAAGGCGCTGCCGTGGTGCTCCACCCGGAAGGCGTAGGCCTCGACGGGGTGGGCGACCCGGGCGGCGGTGATGGTGAAGGGGCCGACGTCGAAGGTGCTGTCGCGGAGCGTGCGGAAGTCGAAGACCTCCTTCATGCCGGGGTGCTCGTCCATGTCGTAGGCGCGGGCGAGGCGCTCGGGGGTGCCGTGCGGTCCGTACACGGGGAGGGGGTCGGGGCATCCTTCGAGGCGGTAGTTGCGGGCGACGTAGTAGGCGCACATGTCGATGCAGTGGTCGGCGTGGAGGTGGCTGAGCAGGACCGCGTCGACCTCGTACAGGCCGCAGTAGCGCTGGAGGGCGCCGAGCGCGCCGTTGCCGAGGTCGATCACCAGGCGGAATCCCTCGGCTTCGACCAGGTAGCAGGAGCAGGACGAGTCGGCTGACGGGAAGCTCCCCGAGCTGCCCACCACGGTCAGTTCCATGCCGCGTCCTCCGCCGACTCGTTCCAGTGCTGATTCCACTGCTTTGAGTGTCGAGGGTAAGGCGGTGCCGAGGCTTCGCAGCTGTCCGCGGGGCCGGTTGTGGTCGGAATCACCAGTACGGGGGGAGGCGTGCGCTCCCCCCGTACGTTCGCGCGCTACCGGGCGGTCACTGGTCCCGGGTCCGGGGTCTGCGGGCGCTCCAGGCTCTGATGCTGTCGGCGTACCAGCGTGGCTGGCCGAGGACGGTGACCAGGTCGGGCTCGGGCAGCATGCCGTGTCGCCGGTACGACTTCACGGTCTCCGGTTTGACGCCGATGTGGGCGGCGATCTCGGTGTAGGACCAGAGTTCTCCGTTGCGAGGACTCATCGTGGTACCTCCTCCGGGTGGGCGCGTGACCAGTTCTGATGTGTTCTCAGGTCTGGTCGGCTGTGGTGGGTTCAGCCTTTTCCGGCCCAACGAGGAGGAAGCTCGAGGATTGTTCCCTGTGGTCGTCCTGTGACAGTTCTGGATCACGGAACGGATAAATGGTCGGCCTGCGCCGGAGTCACACTGGTGGGGCTCCTGATGGCCCGGGCCGGGAGGTGCTCAGGCCCAGAGCTGGCCCTGGAGGGCTTCGACGGCGTCCTCGGTGGTCGCTGCGGTGTAGATGCCGGTGGAGAGGTACTTCCAGCCGCCGTCGGCGACGACGAAGACGATGTCCGCGGCCTCGCCGGCCTTCGCGGCCCGGCGGCCGACGCCGATGGCGGCGTGCAGGATGGCGCCGCTGGAGACTCCGGCGAAGATGCCCTCCTGCTGGAGCAGGTCACGGGTGCCGCGGACGGCGTCGGCGGAGCCGACGGAGAAGCGGGTGGTGAGGACCTGGGCGTCGTAGAGCTCGGGGACGAAGCCCTCGTCGAGGTTGCGCAGTCCGTAGACCAGGTCGTCGTAGCGGGGTTCCGCGGCGACGATGCTGACGCCGGGGACCTTCTCGCGCAGGTAGCGGCCGACGCCCATGAGGGTGCCGGTGGTGCCGAGGCCGGCCACGAAGTGGGTGACGGAGGGGAGGTCGGCGAGGATCTCGGGGCCGGTGGTGGCGTAGTGGGCGCCGGCGTTGTCGGGGTTGCCGTACTGGTAGAGCATCACCCAGTCGGGGTGCTCGGCGGCGAGTTCCTTGGCGACCCGGACGGCGGTGTTGGAGCCGCCCGCGGCCGGGGAGGGGATGACTTCGGCGCCCCACATGCGGAGCAGTTCGCGGCGTTCCTCGCTGGTGTTCTCGGGCATGACGCAGACCATGCGGTAGCCCTTGAGCTTGGCGGCCATGGCGAGGGAGATGCCGGTGTTCCCGCTGGTGGGTTCGAGGACGGTGCAGCCGGGGGTGAGGCGTCCGTCGGCTTCGGCGCGTTCGATCATGTGGAGCGCGGGGCGGTCCTTGATCGAGCCGGTGGGGTTGCGGTCCTCCAGCTTGGCCCAGAGGCGTACGGCACCCGCCTCGTTGCCGGGGATTCCCGCGCTGAGGCGGGGCAGGCCGACGAGGGGGGTGTTGCCGACGGCATCGAGGTGGGTGTCGTATCGCATGGGGCCTCCGGCAGCCGGGGGGGGGTGGAAGAAGGAGCACGTCGCGGGCCGAGCCAGGGCCCAGCGGAGGCCGCCCCTACTTCGACCCGCCGGCGACGGCGGGGAGGATGGTGACGCTGTCGTTGTCGCCGAGGGCGGTGTTGATGCCGTCGAGGAAGCGGACGTCCTCGTCGTTGAGGTAGACGTTGACGAAGCGGCGGAGCTCGCCGGCGTCGACGAGGCGCTCGCGGATGCCCGGGTGGCGGACGTCGAGGTCGGCGAAGAGCGCGTCGATGGTGGTGCCGCTGCCTTCGACGGCCTTGGCGCCGTCGGTGTAAGTGCGGAGGATGGTGGGGATGCGGACCTCGATGGCCATGGCTGCGCTCCTGATGAGGTGGGAGAAAGCGTGGGGTGTCCGTCCGGCCGCGGATCGCGGGCCGGGGACGTCAGGACGTTCGGACTGCTGTTGCTGCGGGCTCAGGCGGGACGACAGATCGCGCTGGCGAGGCGGCACAGGTCGACGTGCAGCCGCGCCACGAGGCGGAGGCCTGGGGCGGGAGTGCTCACATCGAGGGAACGCATGGGCTCATCGTATAGATTCCCGACCCCGGAACGGGATGCCTGTCTCACTGTGCGGATGGTCGCGTCTCATGACGTGGGAACGGCTCGGGCTCGGCGGGGCCGGCGGGCTCTCGCCCGGGGCCTCCGGTCCGGTTCCCGGCGGGGTCAGGCGTAGCTTTCGACGATCTCGACGTCTTCCTCTGTGATCTCGCCGTCCACGATGCGGTACGAGCGGAACTCGAACGGGCCGTCGTCGTTGCCGCTGTCGGCGGTGGAGACGAGGACGTAGTGGGCTCCGGGCTCGGAGGCGTAGGACACGTCGGTGCGTGAGGGGTAGGCCTCGGTGGCGGTGTGGGAGTGGTAGACGACGACGGGTTCCTCGTCGCGGTCGTCCATCTCGCGGTAGAGCTTGAGCAGGTCACCCGAGTCGAACTCGTAGAAGGTGGGCGAGCGGGCGGCGTTCAGCATCGGGATGAACCGCTCGGGTCGGCCGGTGCCGGCGGGGCCTGCGACGACGCCGCAGGCCTCGTCGGGGTGGTCGGCGCGGGCGTGGGCGACGATCGCGTCGTGCAGGGCTCGGGTGATGGTCAGCATGGCGCCAGGATAGGCGGGGTCAGCGTGTGAGGACTTCGAGCAGCGTCTCCTGCAGCCCGCCGAGCCAGAGGTAGGCCATCATCAGCGGCTTGCGCGGGTCGTCGTCCGGGAGGCGGTACAGCGACTCGGCCTCCTCGGGGTCCTCGGTGAGCTCGAGCCTGGTGCCGAGGGTGAGCCGCAGGTCGTTCAGGGCCCCGAGCCAGTGCTTGCAGTCCTCGGCGCCGAGGCGCAGCACGGGGCGGGCTTTGCGGTCGACGTCCGCGCTGTCGATGCTGCGGATGAGTGCGAGGGCGTCGTCGCGCTTGCGGGTGCGCAGGTCGTTCTCGGTGAAGCGGCGGAACTCGGCCGAGTACTCCTCGGCGTCCTCGCCCTCGCCGTAGGCGTCGGGGAAGAGCCGGGCCAGGGCCGGGTCCTCGGGCGGCTTGCTGGGGCCTTCGGCGAAGAGGTGGGCCAGCGGGTCGTCGTCCTCGGCGGGCTCGTCCCCGGGTCCGAGGAGTTCCAGCATCTGGACGGTGAGGCTCCGGAGAATGGACGCCTCGACCGGGTCGAGGGTGAGTGAGGCGCCACCGTGGCGGGCGGGTTTGAACAGTCCGGCCATGAGGAGTTCCGTGGCGCCTTTCCGAGGGGGTGTCAGTGTGGGACCAGTATGTCCACCATCTGGGGCGAGGACGATGACGCTACGTCACTTGTCGTGCTGCAGCGTCGCCCAGAGGCCGTATCCGTGCATCGCCTGGACGTCGCGCTCCATCTCCTCGCGGCTGCCGCTGGAGACTGCCGCCCGGCCCTTGTGGTGGACGTCCATCATCAGCTTCCTGGCCTTGTCCTTGGGGTAGCCGAAGTACGACTGGAAGACGTACTCGACGTAACTCATCAGGTTGACCGGGTCGTTGTGGACGATCGTCACCCAGGGCGTGTCCGGGTCCGGCACCTCCACGGACGCCGGGTCCCGCTCGGTGCGCTCGATCTCGACCGGCGCAACGCTCACAGTGTGGCTCCTGTTCGAATTCGGCCCGGGTTCGCCCGATGCCGCTCACTCCATGCTGCCATCCGGGGGATGCCCAAGCGATCCGGGGATGCCCCTTCCGGAAAGAGAAATCGTCAGAGTGACGAGATTAGCGGTAGCATCATCTCCATGGACGCCGCTCTCATGCCCGCGACTGCGAGTACCGCCTCCACCGCGCTGCTCACCGACCGATATGAGCTCACCATGCTCCAGGCCGCGCTGCGCAGCGGGGCCGCGCAGCGCCGTTCGGTCTTCGAGGTCTTCACCCGCCGCCTCCCCGACGGCCGCCGTTACGGCGTCACCGCCGGAACCGGCCGGGTGCTGGACGCAGTCGAGGCGTTCCGCTTCACCACGCCGCAGCTGGACTGGCTCGCGGACCAGCACATCGTCGACGACGCCACGCTGGCCTGGCTGTCGGACTACCGATTCGGCGGCGACATCCGCGGCTACGGCGAGGGCGAGTGCTACTTCCCCGGCTCGCCGCTGCTGGTGGTCGAGGGCAGTTTCGCCGAGGCGGTGATCCTGGAGACGGTGATCCTGTCGATCCTCAACTACGACTCGGCCATCGCCGCCGCCGCCTCGCGGATGTCGGCCGCCGCCGGCACCCGCCCCCTGATCGAGATGGGCGCGCGCCGGGCGCACGAGCAGGCGGCCGTTTCCGCGTCACGCGCCGCGTATGTCGCCGGTTTCGCCGCCACCTCCGACCTGCAGGCCGGATTCCGCTACGGCATCCCCACGACCGGGACCAGCGCCCACGCCTTCACCCTGCTGCACGACAGCGAGCGCGACGCCTTCACGGCCCAGATCGAGTCCATGGGACGCGGCACGACCCTGCTGATCGACACCTACGACCTGGCCGAGGCCGTCCGCACCGCCATCGAAGTCGCCGGAACGGAGCTGGGCGCGGTCCGGATCGACTCCGGCGACCTGCTGATGCTGGCCCACCGGGTGCGCCGGCAGCTGGACGACCTGGGCGCGGAGAAGACCAGGATCACCGTCACCAGCGACCTCGACGAGTACGCCATCGCCGCGCTCGGCAGCGCGCCCGTCGACGGCTACGGCGTGGGCACCTCCCTGGTCACCGGCAGCGGCCACCCGACCTGCGCGATGGTCTACAAGCTGGTCGCCCGCGCCGCCTCCGACGACCCGGACGCGCCACTGGTCCCGGTGGCGAAGCGTTCCGCCGGGGCGAAGTCGAGCCGGGGCGGACGCAAGTGGGGTGCACGGCGGGTCGACCAGGACGGCATCGCCGAGGCGGAGATCGTCGGCACCGGACCGGTCCCCCGCGATCTGGCCGACCGGCAGCTCCAGGTCCCGCTGGTCCGCGGCGGCGAGATCGTCGGCCGGGAGCCGCTGGCGGCGGCACGCCAGCGGCACCTGCGCTCGCGCGAGCAACTGCCGATGTCAGCAACGCAGTTGTCCAAGGGCGAGCCGGTGATTCCGACGGAGTACGTAACCCGTTCGGGGCACGCGGGCTAAGACCGACCGGCACATGGGGGGTGGGAGGGAATCCGGAAGGGGCCCGAAAGAAACCCGGGTCGGACTCGGGCGAGACTGCCCCTTCCCCTCGCGGGAACACGCTCCGCTCCCTACTCTCTTTCCAACACCCCGCACGCCCCCGTGCTCCCCCGTACTCCCCCGTCCCTCCCGGTGTCCCTGCCGCCCCGCACCGCTCCAAGGAGAGCCATGCACCGCGCACTGATTGTCGTCGACGTGCAGAACGACTTCTGCGAGGGCGGCAGTCTCCCCGTCGCCGGAGGGTCGGAGGTCGCGGCCTCGATCACCGACCTCGTCGCCGAGGCCACCGCCGGGTACGCCCACGTAGTGGCGACCCGGGACCACCACATCGACCCCGGCAGCCACTTCTCCGCCCACCCCGACTTCTCCGCCAGCTGGCCGGTCCACTGTGTCGCGGGCACCGAGGGCGTGGGGTTCCATCCCAACTTCGCCCCCACCGTGACCTCCGGCGCGGTCGAGGCGGTCTTCGACAAGGGGGCCTATGCCGCCGCGTACAGCGGCTTCGAGGGCGTGAACGAGAACGGAGTCGGCCTGGGTGCCTGGCTGCGCGAGCGCGGGGTCACCGAGGTGGACGTGGTCGGCATCGCCACCGACCACTGCGTGCGGGCCACCGCGCTCGACGCCGCCAGGGAGGGCTTCGTCACCCGCGTCCTGCTGGACCTCACCGCGGGGGTGGCCAAGGAGTCGACCGAGGCAGCACTGGAGCAGCTCCAGGCGGCGGGGGTGGCGCTCACCGGAACCCCCGTCGTGCTGAGCAACTGACGGGGCGGTAGGGACAACAGGAGGGACTGGGGAGTCGGGAGAGAGTCGAGGGTCGGCAGAGGTCGGTTCTGGCATGTGCCAGGGAAACCTTCCGCCGGTCCGGTGAGCCCGTGCGCCCCCCGTGCCCCTCGAACGAAGGTTAGGCTGGGGTCACCGGTCTCCGCACCGGGTAGATGGCTGATGAACCCTGCGAATCCCGACAGGCCGTTCGGGTGCACGTGGCTGCGAGCGACGTCGGATCCGGACGCAGTACCTGAAGCAACGCCAGGTCGCTAGCGGAGTCCGATCCCCCGGCCCGCAGCCCCGAAGCTAAGGACGGAACAGCCATGCCGCGTCTGACCCCCGCCCAGATCTGCTATGGCACGCTCTCGGTAGTAGTCGCCACCGTCGCACTGCTCGCCGCCTCCGGCGCCCACAGCCTTCTCGCGGTCTCCCTGCTGGTGATCCTCGGGCTGACCCTCGGCACGATCGCCGCCGCGCTGGCGATAACCGCACCCGCCCGGCGCGGTGCCGCGCCCGGACGCAGCCGCCTGGTGGCCCACGGGCGGCCGACGGCGTCGGCCCCGATCGTCGAGTCGATCCCGGAGCGGGAGCGGGCCCGGCGCTGAGGCCTGTCCGGCCGATCGTCGCGGCTGCGGGCATCAGCGGCTCCGCCGCGGTGCGCACGCCGTGAGGTGCCGTCACGCGGCGGAGCCGCATGGTGTCACTGCGGCGGTGGGCGCCCGCGACGATCGACCGGACAGGCCCTAGCGACGGCCGCTTGCGGACGGTGTCAGACGACGTTCACGACAACGGTCTTGGCGGCCTTGTCGTGAAGGCACTGCCGGTACGGGCGGTCCCAGGTGCACCACAGGGCGTCCAGCGGCAGCCAGAGGCAGCAGATGACTTCGGGCAGCGTCCACACCGCCGCGCGGATCCAGCCGGTCGAGCCGACCGGCGCCGATCCGTCGGCGAGCACCGCGACTCGGATCCTCATGGCCTTCTTGCCGACAGTCTGCCCGCCGGCCAAGGTCAGCATCAGGCCTTCGTAGAGGAAGAAGACCATCGGGATCCCGATCTCGGCGACGACCGTCGTAGACGTGCGGTCACGCGAGTTCGCCAATGCCGCGACGACAGTGAGCGACACCCAGGCAGGCGACAGCACCAGCCAGTCGATGATCCGCGCCAGCAGCCGTGAGCCCAGGCCGCCCAGCGGGGGCATGCCCGGGGGGACCGCCCCGGCGCGGCCGCCTTCCGGGGTGTAGTACGGCGAGCCGTCGCCGTAGGGGTTGTCGCCGGAGTGCTTGTCGCCGGAGGGGTTGTCGCCGTGTGGGCTGGTCCGAAACGGGTCGGCATCGTACGGCGAGCCGTCGGCGGCGGGCTTCTCGAACGAAGGTGGCGTCGGCTCGCCGGGCGGCTCGGGTGTCGTCATAGGGCGAGTAGATCATCTGATATCGCATCAGAGCATCGTCCAACACCCGAGAGCGAACCAATCGGGTTAATCGGATCAATCAGCGCGAGTTGACCGACGCTGTGCGGGTGGCGTCGAGGCCACGAAGGTGCGGCCGATCTTGTCGTGCCAACACTGCCGCCACGGCCGGTCCACCATGCACCAGAGCAGGTCAAACACCCCCACCAGCAGGACGAGCAGCAACTGGTAGGACAGCCAGCGGGCCACCGCACGTCCCAACCGGGGCGACTGCTTGGAACGGCGGTCCAGCACGCGCAGTCCGAACAGCGCCTTCCCCGGGGTCTGCCCCCAGGCCGCAGTCGGCAGAGCCTCGTACACGAAACCCACCACCAGCAGGGCCAGCAGGATCAGGCCGGCGTCCGCCAGGACCAGTGGGTCGATCAACCACACGGTGGTCTCTCCGGACAGCGACCGCGCTGCGCCGATCTTGTCCTGGATGTGCGTGATCGCCTGCCGGGCCAGGGGCACCGCGACGACCGTGACCGCTCCGACGACCGCGACCAGGTCGACCAGGCGCGCCCCGAGGCGACGGCCCAGTAGCGCCGGGCGCGGCGAGGCGGGCCGGGAACCCCCTGCGGGCACCCGCCGCGGTTCGCCCGCTGGGGGCGAAGTCGCAGGCGCGGGGACCGGAGCCGGCCTCGTCGGAGCAGATGAGGTCGGGGCTTGGAGCGCCGACGCTTGGGGCGTCGGGACCTGGGCCGTCGGCGCTTGGGGCGTCGGGGCCTGGAATGTCGGCACCGGGGGCGTTGGCGCGGGGCGCGAGAGCGCCGGGTGCGGGGGGGCGGCGTGCTGGGGCGCCGGGGGTGTCGGCGCCAGGTGCTGGGACGCCGGGGGTGCCTGCGCGGGGGGTGTCGGCGCGGCGCGCGGGGGCGCCGGGTGCGGGGGAGGCTGGGGCGCTGGGGCGGAGGGCGGCGCGGGGCGCGCGGGCCGGCGCTGCATCGGGGCCTCGCGCGTGCCCGGCGCACCCTGGCGTGCCGCCTGCCGGCGCGACGCGTCCGCCCTGCGCGCCTGATCGATCGCGAGCGCTTCGGCCTGAGCCAGCGCAAGGTACTCGGCCCGCATCAGCTCCTGGTCCTCCACCCCGACGGGCTCCCGCACCAGCGGCTCCTCGGACAGCGCAGCCCGGGGCACCCTTGCCTCAAGCTCCTCGACCAGGGGCTCCACGGTCACCGTCTCCACCCGGCGCTCGGTCGCAGGCTCGGCGACCACCAACTCGACGACCGGCTCCTCCAGCTCGGCCGGAAGTGCGCCCCAGGAGACCCAGCGCGGCGCGGAAGCCGTCTCCAGCAGGCCCCGCTGCTGCGCCGCGTCGGCGACCCAGCGACTCGAACTCGACGCCGAGGTGGAACCCGAACCCGAAACCGAACCGGAAGTCGAAGCCGAAGTCGAAGTCGAAGCCGTGGGCGGAGCCGGCTCAGCGACCGCCGGGGCGGGAAGCCCGCCGGTCTCGTCCAGGAAGATCGGACCGGACTGCTCCAGCTCACCGCCCGGCCCGGCGGGCACCCGCTGCGGCATGACCGGCGCGGGCGGGGGCACGAAACGCATCGAGGGGGCGCTCGACCGCGCCGCAGCGCGCGGCGCGGGCAGTTCCTCCCCGGGCGCCGGCGCGGGGCGGCTCGTCCCCGGCAGCCAGCCGAGCCCGTCCCAGTAGCGGACGAACCCGGGGATCGAGGGATCGGGGTAGTAGCCGGCCGAAGGACCGTGGGTCTCGGAACCTGGAGCGGGTGGGACAGACGTCATCGATCGGGACCTGCTTCGTCTGCGTTGCCGGGCGGCTCTGTGCACGCCACGTCGTCGAGCAGTGACAAAGCGTAGTGCCTGGCACCGCCCATGCGGGCGACTTGCGCGACAACCCGCCAGAAGAGCCCCACAAGTGCTGTAAGAGTCCGCCCGCGGAGCCCTCTCCTCCAGTACCGGGACGGCGGACCGAGCGCCGTCCCGCGAGAGGAAGGGCCGACCATGCACAGGGACTGGGACGAGGACGAGACCGGCGGTCGCGGCGGGGCCGACGACGGAACCGGAGACGTCGACGGGCGGGGCGAGGTGCGGCAGGAGCTGCGGGTGAACCTGATCCTCTCGCCGGAGCGCAGCGTGCCTGTCCCGGCCCGGCTGACCTACCGGGCGAGCGACCCGTACGCGGTGCACATCACCTTCCACCTGGGGCAGGACTGCCCCGTGACCTGGGTGTTCGCCAGGGAGCTGCTGGTGGAGGGAGTGTTCAGGGCCTGCGGGCACGGTGATGTCCGGATCTGGCCGACGCGCCTGGGCGGGCGCAACGTCGTCTGCTTCGCGCTCAGCTCGCCCGCCGGGAACGCGTTGCTGGAGGCCCCGGCGGCGACGGTCGCGGCCTGGCTGGAGCACACGCTGGAGTTGGTCCCGCCGGGGCGGGAGGAGGCGGGCACGGACGTCGACGGGGCGCTGGCCGCGCTCCTTGCCGGTCAGTGACCCAGCCCGGTCGGGCGTACGACCTGCTCCCCAGGTCGTTAGCCCGCCAGGGTGTCGTGTGAGGTGCGGCGGGGCCGTGCCTGCCCGGGCACGGGGCGGGACGGGCGCGCGGCGGGGTCGGCGGCGGCGGAGCCCGGCAGGGAGCCGCGGTGCGGGTGGCGACGCAGGTGGCGGCGCAGCCGCTCGCCGGCCAGGGCCAGGAAGGCGAGCCCGATCAGGGGATAGATCGCGGCGAACGGCTGCAGGTAGTACGGGATGCGGAGGTTGGTGAGGCCGTGGTGCGGCACCAGCCACATCGAGAAGGAGCAGAAGGCCACGCCGGTCGCGATCAGGGTGTTGCGCCAGGGGCGCCGCTGCGTGGTTCCGGCGCGGACGCGGGCGCGTTCCTGGGCTGCCTCGGCGGCGAGCAGGATCAGCATGGGGACGCACCAGATCCAGTGGTGGGTCCAGCTGATCGGGGAGACCAGCAGGGCGGTGACCGCGCAGCTCAGCACCGACCACGCGCGGGCGCGCGGGAAGCCTTCGGCGTTGCGGTGGATGCCGATGGCGATGGCCAGCCCGGCGATCCCGACCACGGCGGTGACCAGCAGCGCGACCGTTCCGCCGTCCGGGGTCCGCAGTGCCCGCTCGACCAGTCCGCGCAGCGACTGGTTGTCGACGATGAACTCCTTGCCGACCCGGCTGGTGTCGAAGACGTACTTCGTCCAGAACGAGAGCGACGCGCCAGGCAGCACGAGTGCGCCGAGGATCATCGTGACGAGGCAGGTGAGGCCGGCGGTGACGGCGGCCCGGGCGCGTCCGCTGAGCAGCAGGTAGACCGCGAACAGGCCGGGGGTGAGCTTGATCGCGGCGGCGAGGCCGAGCGCGACGCCCTTGCTGCGGCGGTGGTCCGGCCGGGTGAGGTCGTAGAGCACGAGCACGCCGATGAGCAGGTTGATCTGCCCGTAGCGCAGCGTGGTGAACACGGGTTCGAGCCAGACGCCCAGGCCCACGGCGAGGAACACCAGCGCGGGGCGCATGGTCCGGCGCGGCCAGCCGACGAGCTCGGCGGAGAGGTACGCGAACGCGCCCAGCAGCACCAGGTTGCCGCTGGTGACCAGGATCCGGAGCAGGCCGACGGGAAGCCAGGCGGTCGGGGTGAACAGCATGGCGGCGAACGGCGGATAGGTCGCCGGGAGGTTCCACTCGGTGACGCGCAGGTTGTAGAGGTCGTGCCCGTGTGCGACGGCCGCGCCCTCGGCGCGGTAGACCACCATGTCGACCATGGTCACGCCGACGAGGTGGCGGACGACCGCGTAGGTGAGCAGGGAGCCGAGACCGACCCAGAACGCGATCAGGGTCTCGCGGCGCGGAGCCTCGCGCAGGGCACGCCGGACCGCGGCGGCCGCGGAGCCCACTCGGGAGCCCGTCGCCCGGCCGTCCTGTTCGTCCCCGGCTTTCCTGGTGTCCCAGTCCAGACTCGTCACGCAGCACTCCTCGTCGCCGGCCCCGCGTGACCCTAGCGGATCGCCGCGCGGGCCTGACCGGCATTCCAGGTAATCATGTCCGCTGGTGGGCCCGCCCCTCGGGCCCCTACCCCCAGAACGGACGAGCAGGCCCCCGATGTGGTTCCTGGGGGCCTGCTCGCGTGTATCAGCGCTGGTCAGCGGCGATCATCCGAGGTCTTGGTCAGCCGGTGTAGGCGCCGAACGCCTTGGCGAAGTCGTAGGTCGACTGGGTGATGCTGCTGCAGCTGGCGTCGGCGAACGACTTGGCGCCGCCCGCGCACTGCTTGTCACGGGTCGCGGACCACATCGACAGCCAGGCCAGGTGCTTGGTCGCGGCGAAGGCGGCGAGCTGCTGGGCGTCGGCGACGGTGAAGACCTCGCTGCTGGTGTCGTTGACGCCGATCATCGGGGTGACCGCGACGTGCTTCCAGGCGTCCGCGTCGGAGAGCCCGAAGATGCTCTTGACCTGGGCCTGGGTAGCCGTGGCCGCGTCGATGGCGTAGGTACCCATCCGGCCGCTGGGGCTGGGGGCGGCGCCGTCGCCGTAGTCCATCGCCATGATGTTGACGGCGGACACGGCCACGCCGTTGGCCTTGGCGTTCTGCAGCAGGTCGGTGCCGGACTGGACCAGGCCGGAGGGCAGCACCGGGAGGGTGAAGGAGACCTCCAGCGCCTTGCCCTTGGCCTTGGCGGTGGCCTGGAGCATGGCGATGGCCTGGTCGCGGCGGGTGATCCCGGCGGTGTCGGTGGTCGCGCCGCCCTCGACGTCGAAGTCGATCTTCGTCAGGCCGTAGGCGTCGATGACCTGCTGGTAGGCCGCCGCCAGCGAACTGGCTGAGGTGCAGGACCCGGCGAGTTCGGTGCCGTTGGCTCCGCCGAAGGACACCCGGACGTCGCCGCCGGCCGCGCGGAGCTGCGCTATCTGGCCGGGAACGCCGGTGGTGTCAATGGGACTCACGCCGCCCCAGGCGGGGGTGCAGGTGCTGCCCGCGGTGATGAAGGCCAGGTTGTAGCTCTTCGCGCCACCGGCCTTGGCGGCGCCGAGAGTGTCGAACGCCGGGTAGAGGGAGGTGTCGACGTACGGGGAGAAGCCCGCGCCGGTGCTGGAGCCGGTGCCGGTGGTGCCGGTCGGCGCCGGGGTCGGCGTCTGGGTGGGGGTCGGGGTCGGCTTGGGGGTCGGGGACTTGCTCGGCGTCACGCTTGCCGACGGGGAAGGGTTGGCGCTGGTCGGCTGGCCGCTGGGGGTCGGCGCGCTGCCGGTGGAGCAGTCCGCGC
Organism: Streptacidiphilus sp. MAP12-16; assembly: GCF_041262165.1. Taxonomy (NCBI): domain Bacteria; kingdom Bacillati; phylum Actinomycetota; class Actinomycetes; order Kitasatosporales; family Streptomycetaceae; genus Streptacidiphilus; species Streptacidiphilus sp. MAP12-16. The sequence goes on along the minus strand of NZ_JBGCBY010000013.1, from coordinate 85,459 downwards.
CGTTGATGGCACAGCCGGTGGGGGCGCCGGAGCCCTTGACGACGAAGCCGACCACCGCGTGCTGGCCGGTGCCGAGGGTGCTGTCCCAGTTGGCCGGGGTAACGGTGATGTGCTGGCCGCTGGCCGCGAAGGTCGCGTTCCACAGCGAGCTGATCGTCGCCCCTGCGGGTAGGTCGAAGCTCAGCTTCCAGCCGTTGATGGTGGTGCTGCCGGCGTTGCTGACGTCGTACTGGCCGCTGTAGCCGCTGCCCCAGTCGCTGGTGGTGGAGTACACCGCGCCCACTGTGGCCGCACTGGCACTGGCGGCGAGGGCGACGACGGTGCCGCCGACGAGGGCCGCCGCGACGGCCGAGGCGCCGACGATGGTGCCCCGGCGTGAGCGGCGACGGCGCGAGCCGCCGGTGGTCCTGGCGTGGGACGTCATGAGGTCTACCTCCGGTGCGGGTGCATGGGGAGCCGGATCGCGTGGGGGAAGAGCCCGAGCGGGACGCTGTGTTGACGAAGCGTCACCGTCGTCCTCGTCGATCCGGCCGACGCTGACGCTACCGGGCGGTCACCTCTGCGGAAGCCCTGCTCAGGGAGGGGTAGAGCTCCCTTATGGCGCGGTTAAGGAATCTCTGCCTCCGGCCGGCAGGAGCCTGCTACCGGACCAGTCGCACCCGCGTCGGCGTCCTTCGCCGGGAGCGGGTGCCGGTGTCGGCGTCCGGGCGGGCCGCGGTCTGCAGGCGGATCCGGACCTCCGTGCCGCCCAGCACCGAGCGGCCCACCGCCACCTCACCGCCGGTGGACTCGGCGACCCGCCGGACGATGTCCAGGCCGAGGCCGGTGGAGCCCTCGCCCCCGTGCCCGTAACCACGGCGCAGCGCCGCGTCGGAGTCGGCGATTCCGGGGCCCGCGTCCGAGACCAGGATGATCACGGCGTCGGCGGCGCGGTGCACGTCGACGGCGAAGGCGGTGCCCTCGGGGGTGTGCCGGAAGACGTTGCCGAGCAGCGAGTCCAGGGCCGCGCCCAGGTCCGCCGCGCTGACCGGCACGCTCGCGGGCTGCTCGGCCCCGGCCAGCTGCCAGTCGCGGGCCTCGTCCTCGGCGAGCGCGGACCAGAACGCGACCCGGTCGCGGATCACCTCGGCGGCGTCGCAGGACAGCGGGACGGGTACGGCGTCGAGTTCGGCTCCGCGCCCGCGTGCGGTGTGGATGATCTGGTCGACCTCGCGTTCGAGCTGGGCGACGGCGTGCCGGGTCTGGTCGGCGGCGTCGCCCTGGCCCAGCGAGGCGGCGTTGAGGCGGAGCACGGTCAGCGGGGTGCGCAGCCGGTGCGAGAGGTCGGCGGCGAGTTCGCGTTCGGCGGCCACGAGTTGGACGACCCGGTCGGCCATGGAGTTGAACGCGGCCGCGGCCTCCCTCAGCTCCGGCGGGGAGTCGTCGGCCTGGGGGACGCGCACGGCGAGGTCGCCCGCGCCCAGCGCCCGGGCCGCGCTGGCGAGTCGGCGCGCGGAGCCGACGATGCGGGTGCCGAGCCGGTCGGCGACCAGGACCGAGATCAGCACCAGCACGAGGGCGACCACGGTGAGCACGAGCCAGGCGGTGGCGACGCCCTGGCTGAGGGCGGCGTCGGGGATGAAGACCTCGACGACGGCGACGCCGCCGCTGCCCACGGCGACGGGCTCCAGGTAGGCGTAACCGCCGGGCACGGTGGTGGTGGCGGTGCGGCCGTCGGTGGCGACGGTGCGGATCTCGGCGTCGGTGGTGCGGGCGCGGCCGATCGTGACCAGGGCCGCGCCGGTGGTCGGGACGTGCACGGCGATCTGCCCGGCTGCGCCGGCCTGGGTGCTGGCGACGGCGCGCTGCAGGGCGTCCTGGTCGGTGGTGATGGCGAGCGCCGGGCCGAGTGCCGCGGCCTGCCGCTCGGCACCGGTGAACGCCCGGTCGCGGGCGGTCTCACGGACCATCAGGCCGAGTGGGATGAGGAAGGCCAGCGCCACCATGGTGGTGACCGCGACGCAGACCTTGACGAGGGCCCATCTCACGGTCTTGGCTCCGCCTTCGGGTTCGCGGGCGCCTCCGCCGGGGGGCTCGTGGGCGGGTCGGCGGACGGGTCCGGGGGAGCGTCCGCCGGCACGTCGATCCGTACTCCGACGCCGCGCACCGTGTGCAGGTAGCGCGGCCTGGACGCGGTCTCACCGAGCTTGCGGCGCAGCCAGGACAGGTGCACGTCGATGGTCTGGTCGGTGCCGTAGGGCTGCCGCCACACCTCGGCCAGCAGTTCGCGGCGCGAGACGACGACGCCCGGGCGGGCGGCGAGGAACGCGAGCAGGTCGAACTCGCGGCGGGTGAGGTCGAGCTCCGTCCCGTCGAGAAGGACCTCGCGGCGCTGCAGGTCGATCCGCAGGCCGCCGACCTGGAGGTGCTGCCCGGCCCCCGGAGCGGTCCCGGAGCGGCGCAGCACGGCGGCCATACGGGCGCTCAGGTGCTCCCCGGAGAAGGGCTTGACCAGGTAGTCGTCGGCTCCGGCGTTGAGCAGTCTGACGATCTCGGCCTCGTCGTCGCGGGCCGTGGAGATGATCACCGGGACGTCGGTGAGGCCGCGGATCATCTTCAGCGCCTCGCTGCCGTCGAGGTCGGGCAGGCCGAGGTCGAGGATGACGACGTCGCAGCCGATCTGGGCGACCTCGCGAAGTGCCTCGAGCGCGGTGCCGACGCTGCGGACCGCGTGCCCCGCCCCGGAGAGGTGCCGGATCAGGGCGGACCTGACGAAGGGGTCGTCCTCGACCACCAGGACTGTTGCCATGGACACTGAAGGTACGCCATCGGAGTGAACGGGGACGGGTGGGGCCGGGCCTTGCCCGGGGGGCCATACTGATGCCCGTGCGCAGAGGACTGGTTCGAGCGGGAGCGTGGGCGGGAGCGACCGCTGCGGCGGTGTCCGTGTCCTGGTTCGGCGTGCACCGCGTGCTGCGGGACGCGTCGTTCGAGCAGCCGCACTCGCTGGTGGTCGCGATGACGGCACCTGCGGTCGCGTCCTCCGCCCCGCCGCTGCCGACGGCCATCGGGTCGGCGACGCAGAGCGCGTCGCCCTCCGTCGCGGCGACGACGCCCACCCCGCGCCAGCACGGCCCGACGCCCACGCCCTCGCGCCCGGCGTCCTCCCCGCCAGCCGCCGCTGCCTCACCCAGTCCCGGTCCCAGCACCGGCGGCCAGGTGCAGAGCTTCACCCGGCCGGGCGGCCGGATCGCGGTGTCCATGGGCCCGACCTCGGCGAGCCTGGTGTCGGCGACTCCCGATCCGGGCTGGTCGATGCACGTGTGGACCGGCACCCAGTGGCTGCGGGTGGACTTCGAGCAGGGCACCACCGACTCGATCTTCTACGTCACCTGGAACGGCCACCCGCCGCTCGTGCAGACCTGGGGCGGCTGACCGCTCGTCGGGCTTCGCGAGTCGTCAGAAGAGCTTGCCCGGGTTGAGCAGGCCCAGCGGGTCGAACGCGGCCTTGACGCGGCGCTGCAGCTCCAGGCCCACCGGGCCGAGCTCGCGTGCCAGCCAGTCCTTCTTCAGCAGGCCGACGCCGTGCTCGCCGGTGATCGTGCCACCGAGTTGCAGGCCGAGAGCCATGATCGCGTCGAAGGAGGCGCGGGCTCGGGCGGTCTCCTCCGGGTCGTTCGCGTCGAAGACGACGACGGGATGGGTGTTGCCGTCGCCGGCGTGGGCGACGACGCCGATGGTGAGGTCGAAGCGGTCGGCGATGTCGGCGACGCCGGTGATCATCGCGGCGAGCGCGCTGCGGGGGACGGCGACGTCGTCGACCATGGTGGTACCGAGCCGGTCCATGGCCGTCAGGCTCAGCCGGCGGGCCTGGAGCAGCAGGTCCGACTCGGCGCTGTCGGCGGCCGGGACGACCTCGGTGGCCCCGGCCTCGGTGCACAGCTCCCCGGCGGCGGCGAGGTCCGCGACCGGGTCGAGGGTGTCGAAGGCGACCAGCAGCAGGGCGGCGGTGGAGTCGGGAAGGCCCATCTGCGCCATGGAGTTGACGGCCCGTACGGTGACCGTGTCCATCAGCTCCATCAGCGAGGGGGTGTGCCCCGCCTCCATGATCGCGCAGACGGCCGCGCAGGCGGACTCGGTGGTGGGGAACTCCGCGGCGAGTGCGAGCTGCGGCGGCGGGGTGGGGCGCAGCGCCAGGGTCGCGCCGACGACGATGCCGAGGCTGCCCTCGGAGCCGACGAGCAGCCGGGTCAGGTCGTACCCGGCGACGCCCTTGGCGGTACGGCGTCCGGTCCGCAGCAGCGAGCCGTCGGCGAGGACGACGTCGAGGCCGAGCACGTACTCGCTGGTCGTGCCGTACTTGACGCAGCACAGGCCGCCCGAGCCGGTGCCGATGTTGCCGCCGATGGTGCAGGTCTCCCAGCTGGACGGGTCCGGCGGGTAGGTGAGCCGGTGGATGCCCACCGCGCGGGAGAGCTCGGCGTTGACGACGCCGGGTTCGACCACCGCGATCCGGTTGACCGGGTCGATCTCCAGGATCCGGTTCATCCGCACCAGGGAGAGCACGATGCATCCGTCGACGGCGTTGGCGGCGCCGGACAGGCCGGTGCGGGCGCCCTGCGGGACGACGGGGACGCGCAGGGCGGTGGCGGTGCGCAGCACGTGCTGGACCTGCTCGACGGTGTCCGGGAAGACCAGGACGGCTGGTGCGCCGGACTCGCAGAAGCCCGCCATGTCCTGCCGGTAGGCGGCGGTGACGTCGGGGTCGGTGACGACGGCGGTCTCCGGCAGCCCGTCCCTGAGCAGGTCGACCAGGTCACTCATCGCTGAACCTCTCCTCGGATCTCCTCGGCCGGACCGCGGCTCGACGGGACGCTGTCGACCGCGCTGTCGACCGGGTTACGGCTGCGCAGGCTTCCCCTGCCCATACAGCCACGTCGCGAACATCGCGTCCAGGTTCTGGCCGGAGAGTTTCGCGCTGAGCTGGACGAACTGCGCGGTGTCGCCGTGACCGTACCGGTGGTCGTCGGCCCAGGTCCTCAGGATCAGGAAGAAGATCGGGTCTCCGACGGTCTCGCGGAGCTTCTGCAGCACCATCGCGCCGCGCTCGTACGGGGGCGTCGCGAAGAGGTGCGCGGCGGAGCCGGGGTCGCCCGCTGGGAAGGACCACAGCTCGTTGGTCGCGGGGAGCGCGTAGTCCCTGGCGAAGCGCTGCTTGGTGCTGGGACCACCGTGCTGGGCGTCCCAGAGCCACTCGGTGTAGGTGGCGAAACCCTCGTTGAGCCAGATGTCCTTCCAGCGGTTGAGGCTGACGGAGTCGCCGTACCACTGGTGGGCGGTCTCGTGGACCAGGGTGTCGATGTCCGGGGCGCTGGCGTAGACCGGGCGGGTTTGGGTCTCCAGGGCGTAGCCGATCTTGGGCGCGTGGGCGACGATCGCGCCCGCGGCGTCGAAGGGGTATCGGCCGAAGAGCGTGGTCTCCCAGCTGATGACGTCGGGGAGCTGGGCGAGGACGGGTGCGGCGGCCGCGGCTTCGGCGGGGTCGACGGCGGTGTAGACGGGCAGGCCGCCGGCGGTCCAGTACTGGCTGACCTGGAACCGGCCGATGCTGGCGGTGGCCAGGTAGGCGGCCATGGGCTGGGACTCGCGCCAGGCGAAGGTGGTTCGGCCGCCGATGCTGCACTGGAACCGGAGGCGGCCGTTGGCGACGGCGGTCCAGCCGTTGGGGACGGTCACGCTGATGTCGTACGTCGACTTGTCGATGGGGTGGCCGTTGGTGGGGAACCAGGTCATGGCGCCCTGCGGTTCCCCGGCGACGAAGACCGAGCCGTCGGGCTGGGCGATCCAGCCGTCGGCCGAGCCGTCGGGGTCGGTGACGTTCTCCGGCACGCCCGCGTACACCACGGTGGTGTGGAAGGTTGCCCCGTCCGGGAGCGTCTGCGCCGGCGTGATCTGGAGCTTCACTCCGTCGCGCCGCACGGCGGCGGGGCGGCCGTCGACGAGGACGCTGCTGACGGTCAGTCCGGACAGGTCCAGGTCGAAGGAGCTGAGGTCCTGGGCGGCGGTGGAGGTGAGCTGGGCGGTGCCGGTGAGGTTCCGGGTGCCGGGGGTGTAGCCGAGGGTGAGTCCGTAGTGCACGACGTGGTAGCCGCCGTCTCCGGACTGCGGGAAGTACGGATCCCCGGCGGTGGGGGCGCCGGGCGTGCCGCCGCCCCCCTGGGAGGCACCTGCCAGGAGAGCGGCGAGAACGGAAGTCGCCGCGAGGGCGAGGAGGCGACGAGTGATCATCTAAGCAGGTTAAATCCAACGGAGCGTCATCGCATGTCAGTCCGCGCGAAACAGACGCTCAGTCAGCGCACTGGCCCGGATGAACGGGGTGACCGAAATACGGCCGTTTCTACAGGTTTCCGCGGCGCTCCTGCTCCCGCTCGATGGCCTCGAACAGCGCCTTGAAGTTGCCCTTGCCGAAGCCCATCGAGCCGTGACGCTCGATCAGTTCGAAGAACACCGTCGGCCGGTCCTGCACCGGCTTGGTGAAGATCTGCAGCAGGTAGCCGTCCTCGTCGCGGTCGGCGAGGATCTTCAGTTCGCGCAGCTGCTCCAGCGGGACCCGGGTCTCGCCGACCCACTCCCCCAGGGTGTCGTAGTACGAGTCGGGGGTGTCCAGGAAGTCGACCCCGGCGGCGCGCATCGCGCGCACCGTGGCGACGATGTCGTTGGTCGCCAGCGCCAGGTGCTGGACGCCCGGGCCGCCGTAGAACTCCAGGTACTCGTCGATCTGGGACTTCTTTTTGGCGACGGCCGGCTCGTTCAGCGGGAACTTCACCTTGCGGGTGCCGTCGGCGACCACCTTCGACATCAGCGCCGAGTACTCGGTGGCGATGTCGTCGCCGACGAACTCCTTCATGTTGGTGAAGCCCATGACCCGGTTGTAGAAGGACACCCAGGTGTCCATCTGTCCCATCTCGACGTTGCCGACGCAGTGGTCGATCGCCTGGAACAGCCTGCGCTCCGGCGGCTCGACCATCGGCCCGCGGGCGGCGAAGCCGGGCAGGTAGGGGCCCTCGTAGCGGCTGCGGTCCACCAGCGTGTGCCGGGTCTCGCCGTAGGTGGCGATGGTGGCGAGCACGACGATGCCGTGGTCGTCCTTGAGCTCGTGCGGCTCCGCCAGGCCGGTCGCGCCGTGCTCGACGGCGTAGGCGTAGGCCGCGTACACGTCGGGCACCTCGATGGCCAGGTCGATCACGCCGTCGCCGTGCTCGGCGACGTGGCGGGCGAGGAACTCGCCGTGCCGGCTGCTCGGCTTGATGACGGAGGTCAGCACGAAGCGCGCCCCGCCGGACTCCAGCACGTACGAGGCAGTCTCGCGCTCGCCCGTCTCCGGACCCGCGTAGGCGACCAGGCGCATGCCGAACGCCGTGGAGTAGTAGTGCGCGGCCTGCTTGGCGTTGCCGACCGCGAACACGATCGCGTCCATGCCCTTCACGGGAAACAGGTCACTCATGACGTCCTCCGAGGGTGTCCGAGGGTGAGAGGTGCTTAGACCGACCGGCAAATGGGGGGCGGCGTCGCGGGCCGATGGCTCTCGCCTGGCCGGGTTGTCGTCAGTCGCCAGTGCTCCGCAATGGCTCCCTCCTCCGCCCCGCCCAGACTCGGCCCTCGACCCGCTCCTTCACCCACCCCCCATTTGCCGGTCGGTCTTAGACCGGTTCTTATGCGCGTACCGTCGCCCCGATCGCCGCGCTGCGCAACTGTTCCCTCAACCGCTGCACATGCTGTACAGCCAGGCCACCATGGACGGAGAATTGCTGGACAACATGTCTAGCCAGGAGGTGCCATGGCCGGAATCGACTCCCTCGACGGCGCGCTGCTCGCGCTGCTCGCCGAGGACCCTCGCCCCGGCGTACTGGAGTGCTCCCGCCGTCTCGGTGTCGCGCGCGGCACGGTCCAGGCGCGGCTCGATCGGCTCCGGGCCAACGGTGTGATCCGGGGCTTCGCGCCGCAGCTCGACCCGGCCGGCCTCGGCTACCCGGTGACGGCCTTCGCGACCCTGGAGATCTACCAGGGCCAGGGCACCGACGTACGGGCGCACCTGGCGTCCGTTCCCGAGGTGCTGGAACTGCACACCATCACCGGAGAGGGCGACATGCTGTGCCGCATCGTCGCCCGCTCCAACGGCGATCTGCAGCGGGTGATCGACCGGGTGGTGGGATTCGACGGCATCGTGCGGGCCTCGACCGCGATCGCCCTGGAGAACCCGGTGCCGTTCCGGGTCCTCCCGCTGGTGGCTCAGGCAGCCGTGGACCAGTGAACGAGCGGAGCGGTCAGCAGGACGGGACGGTCCCGGTTCCGCTCTGCAGCGCGTTCAGCGCAGTGACCGCCTGGTCCAGGGTGTCCACGGGGACGAGCCGCAACGCGTTCGGGGTGTCCGCCTGCGCGTCGGAGCACTCCGACCGCGGGACGAGGAACACCGTCGCCCCGTCCTTGGCGGCGGCCTTGGTCTTCAGGGCGACCCCGCCGACCTGGGAGACCTTGCCCGAACCGTCGATCGCACCGGTCCCCGCGATGTCCTGCCCGTTCGTCAGGTCGCCGGCCGGTCCGGCCCGGCCGCTGCCGTTGCCGGCCAGCTGGTCGATGATCCCCAGCGTGAACATCAGCCCCGCGCTGGGGCCGCCGACGTCGGCCAGGCTGATGGTGACCTTCACGTTCGCGGACGACAGGTGCAGGAAGCTGAGCGCGGCGGTGGTGGCGGCCTGCTGGGAGTTCACCATCTCCTGCTGGTTGGTCGCGTTGACCTGCGCGACGGACTGACCCGCCGGGTACACGGCGGCGCGGGGCACCACCGCCTGCTTCGGATCCGGCCACGCCTTGAGCGCGTCCCAGAACGGCACCGAGTCCTGCGGCGGGGTCGCCTCGATCGTGGTCATCCGCAGCGCACCGCTGGTCTGCCGGACGGCGTGGCCGGTGATCGTGATCACCGGCACCTGCTTCTGGCCGCTCTGCGGGTTCTCCGGGAAGACGCCCAGCGTGTTCGCGGTGATCCCCGGGTAGAGGATCGTGAACGGCAGCGGCACGAACACCGCCACCGCGACCAGCGCGGCGACCATCGCGGCGCAGATCGCCAGGACCACCGGGCGGCGGGTCAGCGGAGAGAGGGCAGGAGGCAGAGAGAACGGCACACCGCGCATCAAAACACACCGCGCAACGCCCGCGCCCATCGGCTCGCTGTGCGGGCATTCCGGGGCCGCGTCAGCGCAGGGCCTCGGAGACTTCCGTCGCGGCCTCGACCACGCGCGGGCCGACCCGCTCCGGCACCATCCCGCCGAGCATGACCACTCCCACGCACCCCTCGATACCGCTCAACCCCAGCAGCGGCGCGGCGGCGCCGCACGCCCCGGAACGCTCCTCGGTCCCGGTGGCGACGAACGCCGGTTCCGGCCGCCCGCCGTAGGGGAGGGCGCGGGCGGCGAGGATGGCCCGGCCGGCCGCGTTCTCGTCCAGTTGGTGCCGCAGCCCGGTGCGGTACGCGACGTGGAAGTCCGTCCAGCTGGGCTCGACCACGGCGACGACCAGCGCGTCGTTGCCATCCACCAGGGTGAGGTGCGCGGTCGCGCCCAGTTCCTCGGCGAGGCTGCGCAGGGCGGGCAGGGCGGCCTCGCGCAGCAGCGGGTGGACCCGGTGCGCCAGGCGCAGCACACCGAGGCCGACCCGGGCCCGGCCGCCGATGTCGCGGCGGACAAGGCCGTGCTGCTCCAGGGTGGCGAGCAGCCGGTAGACGACGGTGCGGTTCACGGCAAGGCGCCCGGCGAGCTCGGTGACGGTGAGGCCGCGCTCCGAGTCGGCAAGGAGCTTGAGGACCTTGACGCCCCGGTCCAGGGTCTGCGAAGTCTCGGCGGTCACGGCCTCTGTTCCCTTCCACCGGGTGCGTCCGAACGCAGGGTGTCCGACTGCATGGTGAGGGTGGAGGCTAGTGACGGAGCACCGCTCTGCGGAAGGGCTTGTCCAGAATTCGGTCAGGATTCCCCAACCTCGGCCGTACGGATCGTGACAAAGCGGGACAACGGGACATCTCGTGCCGCCGAATCGTGACCGCAGCGTGCACTCAACCGCAGCGTGCACTCAGGTGACCTTGGTGGCCCACTCCTGGATCTTCTTGATCCGGGTCTGCAACTGACCCGCCGTCGCCTGCGCCGTCAGCGGGCCCCCGCAGACCCGGCGCAACTCGTTGTGGATGGTGCCGTGCGGCTGGCCGGTGCGATGGTGCCAGGCGCCGACCAGGCCGTTGAGCTCCTTGCGGAGCTCCTGCAGTTGCTTGTGGGTGACCACGGGCCGCTTCTCGGCCGGCAGCTCGATCAGGTCGGCCTCCTCGGCGGGGCGGGCCTTGCTCCGCTGGATCTGCCGGGTCTGCCGCTTCTGCAGCAGCATCTGCACCTGGTCGGGCTCCAGCAGGCCGGGGATGCCGAGGTACTCCTCCTCCTCCTCGGAGCCGGCGTGCGCCTGCATGCCGAACTCCTTGCCGTCGTACAGGACCCGGTCGAAGACCGCGTCCGACTCCAGTGCCTCCCAGGGGAGTTCGTCCATGCCGCCGTCGGCCTCGTCCTTGGCCTTCTCGGCCTCGGCGAGCAGCGCGTCCTCCTCGTCGAACAGGCCGTCCTCCGCGCCCGCCTTCTTCCGGTCCAGGACGTGGTCGCGCTGCAACTCCATCTCGTTGGCGAAGGTCAGCAGCGTCGGGACGGAGGGGAGGAACACCGAAGCCGTCTCGCCGCGCTTCCTGGCCCGGACGAAGCGGCCGACAGCCTGCGCGAAGAACAGCGGGGTGGAGATCGACGTCGCGTACACGCCCACGGCGAGCCGGGGAACGTCGACGCCCTCCGACACCATCCGCACCGCGACCATCCAGCGCTGGCTGCCCTCGGAGAAGTCGGTGATCCGCTGCGACGCCTCGGCCTCGTCGGACAGGACGAGGGTCACCTTCTCGCCGGTGATCTCGCGGATCATCTTGGCGTAGGCGCGCGCCACGTTCTGGTCCGTCGCGATGACCAGGCCGCCCGCGTCCGGGATGCCCTTGCGCACCTCGGTCAGCCGCTTGTCGGCGGCGCGCAGCACGTTCGGCATCCACTCGCCCTGCGGCGCCAGCGCCGTGCGCCAGGCCTGGGCGACGGCGTCCTTCGTCATCGGCTCGCCGAGTCGGGCGGCGACCTCGTCCCCGGCCTTGGTGCGCCAGCGCATGTTGCCGCTGTAGGAGAGGAAGATCACCGGCCGGACGACGTGGTCGTCGAGCGCCTGCCCGTAGCCGTAGGTGTAGTCGGCGACGCTCTTCCTGATCCCGTCGTTGCCCGCCTCGTAGGCCACGAAGGGGATCGGGTTGGTGTCGGACCGGAACGGCGTCCCGGTCAGCGCGAGCCGGCGCGTGGCGGGCTCGAACGCCTCCGCGCACGCCTCACCCCAGGACTTGGAGTCGCCGGCGTGGTGGATCTCGTCCAGGATCACCAGCGTCTTGCGCTGCTCGACCCGGTTGCGGTGCAGCATCGGGTTCACCCCGACGCCCGCATAGGTGATGACGACGCCCTGGTAGTCCCGCGACAGCGGCCCGCTGCTGTAGCCGGGGTCCAGCCTGATCCCTATCCGCGCCGCCGCCTCCGCCCACTGCTTCTTCAGGTGCTCGGTCGGCGCGACGACGGTGACCTGCTGCACGACGTGGTTGTGCAGCAGGTAGGACGCCAGCGTCAGCGCGAAGGTCGTCTTGCCGGCGCCGGGGGTGGCGACGGCCAGGAAGTCACGCGGCTGCTGCTCGACATAGCGCTCCATGGCGGCCTGCTGCCAGGCACGAAGCTTCCCCGCGGTGCCCCAGGGGGCACGGCCGGGGAAGGCAGGGGACAGATGGTGGGAGGCGGTTGCAGTACTCACGGTCTCCGGCGGGGTCGGCAGTTGGGGATGGCGCGGGGGTCCCCCGGATGGCGTCTGGGGGAGCCTGAACCAGGGGATGGCTCGGGCACGGGCGGGGGAACGGACGGTCGTCGGACAACCCGCCTAGCCTACTGGTCCGTCCGGGCGACACTCCCGAAGCCGCGCTATCGAGCTGCAGCCCGGGTCCGGCCGGAGACGGCCGCGCCGATCAGGGAGACGGCCGTCATCGTGGCGAAGATCGCGGCGAAGCCGGCCGGGGTGCCCGCGCCGAGGGTGGTGAACAGGACACCGGCCGAGCCGGTCAGCAGGACGTTCCCGAGCGCATCGCTCACCTGCAGGGACGCCGAGTTCTCGCCGGTGTCGTCGGCGTCGGACAGCGACAGCATCAGCACGCCCACGCTGGCGATGGTCATGCCCATCCCCGCGCCCCCGACGGCCCAGGCGATCGCGACGACATAGGCCGGGACGGTGTGGACCAGTGCCAGCCCCGAGCCCGCGATGGCCAGCGCGGACATCACGAACCCGGTCCTGATCAGCAGCGACCGGCGGCGGTCCGCCCAGGGACGGCCCTGCAGCCAGGACCCCAGTGCCCAGCTCAGGCCGCCGCTGGTCAGGGACAGCCCGGCCAGCGTCGGCGAGAGGCCGCGCTGGGTGACCAGCATCAGCGGGATGAACGCCTCGGCGGCGAAGAACGCACCCGCCGCCAGACCGCGCAGCAGGATCACCGTCGGCAGGCCGCGCGCCGCGCGGAACATCCCACGCGGCAGCAGCCGGGACGCGGCGGGGACGAGCAGCAGCAGTCCTGCGGCAGCCGGGACCAGCGCGAACGCGTCGAGCCGCTGCCCCGCGTACTGGAGCAGGCCCGCCCCCGTCGCGAGCGCCAGCGCGAGCAGGATGCGACGGCGGTCCAGGGCCCAGCCGCGCTCGGTGGCGTCCTCTGCCTGGAGCCGCCGAAGCTGAGGGAGCATCAGCGCGACCGGCAGCACGACCAGCACCGGGATGGAGAGGAACACCCAGCGCCAGCCGAACTGCTGGGTGACCGTGCCGGAGATCACCGGGCCGACGATCGAGGGCAGCACCCAGGAGGCGGAGAAGGCCGCGAAGACCGACGGCCGGAGCCGCTCGGGATAGGCCCGGCCGACGACGACGTACAGGGCGACGATCAGCAGCCCGCCGCCCAGGCCCTGCACCGCGCGGCCGGCGACGAACACCCACATGTTCTGCGCGCTGCCCGCGATCAGCAGTCCGACGCCGAAGGTGGCGATCCCGGCGGCGAGCGGGCCCAGCGGACCGCGCTTGTCGCTCCACTCCCCCGAGACCACCATCGCGAGCAGGCTGGAGGTGAAGTAGCCGGAGAAGGCGAAGGCGTAGAGGCCCAGACCGTGCAGGGCGCGGGCGGCGACCGGCATGGCGGTGTTGACGGCGGTCGCCTCGAAGGCGACGAGCAGGACGCAGGAGACGATGCCGAGGGTGAGCGCCCGGTACCGGCTGCCGAGCACCCCGTCCTGGTCGGGGCCCTGCGGAGGGTCGAGTCGCTGGTCCTGGGTGGGGCGGGAGGCGGGGGCTGTCACCGAACTGATTGTAAGGCCCGCAGGCCGGTTTGACCCCTGTCCGATGGTCGTAGGACCGGCGACGTAGTCCGCGGAATTTCCCGGAGGGTGTTGACGAATACCGGGTCGAATACATTAGAGTGAATTCAGAAGCAGGACGGACACCCGGCAGGAGAACGACGATGAAGGGGAAGGCGATGGACAGCATGCTGCACGCCACCCTCACCGGCGCCTGTCCGGCCTCCTGTTGTCCCGCGGCGTGTCGCTGTTCCGCCGCCAGCTGACGCTTCCCCTCAGCAGTTCCCCCAAGTCTGCCCCGTTCCAGGGGAGATCACGGCCGTGTGCCCGAGTGGTTCAGGGGACCGCCTGCAAAGCGGTTTACGCCGGTTCGAATCCGGTCATGGCCTCGCAGCACGTCGCTGGAAACGAATTCCGGAAGGCCGAAATCGACCTTCCGGAATTCGTCGTGCATTCTTTATGAATGCTGCCTGCGTATTTTCAGGGCGAGGACCGGGCAGTCCGCCGCCGCGCGCCTGGCGCGGCGCACGGCCTCGGACGGTACGGGTACGCCCTGGACCAGCGGATAGCCCCACTCGTCCAGCGTGATCAGCTCGGGCAGCAGTTCCGCGCACAGGCCGTGACCCGTGCAGGCGGTCCAGTCGACGGTGACGTTCATGCCGCTCCCTCCTGCGGAGCCTCGGCGGGAACGGGCAGCAGCGGGGTGGCGTCGGCGGCGCGGCAGAAGCCCGCGACGTGGGCCTGCGCCTCGGCGGCGAACACGGTCAGCGCGCTGCGCAGCAGCCGTACCGTGCCGTCCGGGTGGTGGCAGGCACCGCGCCCCTGGACCAGCCCGGACCAGCGGGCGAGGTCGGCCAGCAGGCCGGGCCTCCGGGTGGCGGCCTCGGGGCGGGCCAGCTCGGTGCAGGCCGCCGCGATCCGCGGCAACCCGTTCAGGCAGGGGCCGCACTGCCCGGCCGACTCCAGGGCCAGGTAGCGCAGCACCCGCGCCGTCTCGACCAGGCCGCAGCGGTCGGCGGGCAGCGCCGCGAGCACCCCGGCGCCCAGGGGGACGCCCAGGTCGGCGGCCGACAGCCGGGCGTCGAGTGCGGCTGCCGGGAGCCAGCTGCCGTGGTAGCCGCCGACGAGCACCGCCTGGACCGGCGCCTGTGGTGAGCCTTGCGGGGCCAGGCCGAACAGCCGGCGCAGCGGCGTGCCCGTCGCGGCCTCCATGACGCGGGGCCCGGACCACGCGTCATGCAGGGTGCAGAGCATGGTGCCCGGCTCTGCGGGGGTGCCGACAGCGCGGAACCAGGCCGCGCCGTGGCGGGCGACCAGGGCGAGCTGGGCCAGCGACTCCACGTTCTGCACCAGCGTGGGCGCCCCGCCGACTCCGCGCTCGCGCGGCGGCGGCTGGGGGAACCGCGGCAGCGCGGGCCTTCCGGAGATGAAGCCGGTGAGCGCGGAGGACTCGCCGGAGAGGAAGCGCGGCGGGACCTCGACGAGGGTCACCTGGTGCTGCCCGGGTTCCTGACCGCGTTCCTGACCGCGTCCCTGACCGCGTTCGGCGAGCGCGGACTCCAGGACGGCCCGCAACCCGCTGCCCCGCTCGACCGCAAGGTACGTGGTCCCCGCACGGTCCGCGCCGACCGCCTCGGCAGCCAGCCGCAGGCCGTCCAGGACGAGGTGCGGGGCGAGCCGGAGCAGCATGGCGTCCTTGCCACTGGCCGGTTCGCCCTCGCAGCCGTTGGCGACGACGACCGGGGTGCGACCGGTCCGCAGCCCGGCCTCGGCGACCGCCTCCAGCTTGCGGTGCACCGGAAACGCGGCACCGCCGCGCCCGGACAGTCCGGCGTCGCGGAGCGCGGCGACCAGACCGTTCGCGGAGGGCAGCGGTCCGTGCAGCTCGACGTGGGCGCGCAGGTCGGCGGGGGCGGGCGGCAGCAGCCGGGGAAGTGCGGTCCGGTGCAGCGGCGGCGCGGCATGGCTGATCGTCATGGTCAGGCTCCGTTCCGGGTGCTGGTGGTGGCGAGGTCCCGCGCTCCGGCGCCGGTGGCCGGAACGCCGGTCGCCGGGAAGCCGCTCGCGGCGAGCAGCCCGGCGGGGGTGGTGGGCGCGGACGGCCGCGCCGCCAGGTACAGCCGTACGGCGATCGCGACCAGGACCGGGGCGACGCAGCCGACGGTGAGCCACAGTGCGGCGCCCGAGACCGGGTGGCCGCTGCCGGAGCCGAGGGTGATCCCGTGGACCACGGCAACCGGCCAGGAGGCGTAGGCCAGCCAGTGCACCGCCCGCCAGGACCGGTGGCCCAGCCGGGCTCGGAGCAGGCTGGTGACGACGACCGCGAGCATCAGGTCGAAGGCGACCGTGCCGAGGCCGAGCCACAGCGGCTGGTAGCCGGAGACGAAGGGCAGCACCGCGTCGAGCAGGCTGATGTTGACGAAGGAGTCGCCGACGGCCGTGAGGATGTGCACGGCCAGGAACAGCATCGCCATCAGCGAGAGGCTGCGGTGCAGCGTCACCGTGCCGAAGCGCGGAAGACCCGGCAGCGAGGTGCGCAGACGGACCATCACGCCGAGCAGAGTCACGGCACTGAACAGGACCAGGCAGACCACCCCGGTCGCCTGGCTGGCGTACCAGAGCACCGGTGTCGTGGCCGTCATGCCGCCGCCTCCGCTTCGGCCGGCCAGCCGGCCACGCTGCGGACCGCTCCACCGGTGCTGACCAGGCGGGAGGGGAGGCCGAGTGCGGACAGCCAGGCCGGGGCCGCGGCGCCGCGGACCACGGCGGCGGTGCTGGCGGTGTTGGCGTCGAGGCAGCTCGCAGCTGCGACGCTGACGGTACGCCAGGGGCTCTCGGCGGGCAGTCCGGTGCGGGGGTCCAGCAGGTGGTGCAGCTGCCTGCCGCCGCGGCGCCAGCGGCGGGCGCTGGTGCCGGAGGTGGCCAGGCCGCCGTCGCGCACCGCTATCAGCGCATGCGGTCCGGCGGCCGACGCGGCGACGTCGCCGGTCGCGTCCTGGACCCGGATCCGCCAGCCGCCCTCGGGGGCGGGGCCGGCGACCGCCGTGTCGCCGCCCAGACTCACCAGCACACCGCAGCCCGCCTCTGCGGCAAGGGCGGTGGCCGCGCGGTCGGCGGCCCACGCCTTCGCCGTCGCGCCCAGGTCGAGGCGTACGCCCGGCGGCACGGCGACCGTCCCCGCGGACCGGTCGAGACGGACCTGCCGCCAGCCCGGGACCGGCCGGACCAGCAGCAACGCGGGACGTCCCTGACGTTCCACCAGTTCGAAGTCACGGTCGTACCCGAGCGCCTCCATCGCCGTTCCCACAGTGGGGTCGACGTCGCCGCCGGTCAGCTCGGCGGCTCGGAGCGCCGCGGCCAGCGCGCCCGCCAGCAGCGGGCTGACCGGGACGGGACGGCCCTCGGCCTGGTCCAGGCCGACCAGCTCGGAGTCCGGGCGGAAGCGGCTGCAGGCCGCGTCGACGGCTTCGAGCAGCTGCTCGAGCTGGACGCGGCAGCGGTCGAGTCGGCGCGGGTCGGTGACGACCAGGCGGACGGCGCAGCCGAGGGCGCGCCAGTCGGCGGCGGCGGTGGTGTCGACGGCGCACATCAGGAACCGCCCGAGGTGCTGTGGCTGCTGCCGCCGGAGCTCGACAAGGCGGACGAACTGCTCTGCGCGGTGGGCGTGGACGCCGGACTCTGCAGCGCCCCGGAGCTGGAGCTGGAGCCCGTGCTCGGGCTCGGGCTCGTGCTCGGGCTGGAACTGCTGCCGGACGTCGGGCTGGACGTGGGCGTGCTGCCGGTCGTACTGCTGGTTGTGCCGCCGGTCGTGGTCTTGCCGGCCGCCGTCGCGGGCATGGACGCCATCAGCGCGAAGCTCCCGGCCACGCTCGCCGCGGCGACCGCTGCGGTCACCGCCGAGGTCCGCGCTGCGCCCCTGCGGGCGGTCGCGGCTGTTCGTGGTGCTCTCCGTGCCATCTCCGTGCTCCCTCGCTCACCGAGTGCGGATCACTTTCGTCATCCACACCCTGCGCGAGCATTGTGAGAGCGCCGCCTGAGCGGCCTGAGAGCTAGCTGTGAGTCGGTCGAGGGAATCGTGACAGGCCCTTGAGGGCGTGTCCGGTCGATCTTCGCGGTCGCTCACCGCCGCCGTGCCACGGTGCGGCTCCGCCGCTTGGTGGCACCTCGCCGCGAAGGGGCGCCTCCCGGCCCAAGGCGGGGGAGAGTCGCCCCGGTGGCTCCGCAGCGAAGCGCGCTCCGCCGCTTGGCGGCACCTCGCCGCGAAGGGGCGCCTCCCGGCCGAAGGCGGGGGGAGGATCGTCCTGCTAGCTCCGCCGCGAAGCGCGCTCCGCCGCCTTGTGAGGCACCGCCACGCGGCGGCGCCGCATGGTGTCGCTGCGGACAGCGTGCGCCCTGTGGCGGAGCCGCATCCTAGCCCGCGATGTCCTCCGGCGGGATCGGCAGCCGGGTGACCGGGCGACCGGTCGCCGCGCGGACCGCCGCCGCGACTGCCGCCGGGGCGACCGTCGCCGGGGCCGCGCCGACGGCCTTCGCACCGAACGGGGCGACCACGTCCCGCTCCTCAAGCAGCGCCGCGATCCGGATCGCCGGCGCATCCAGCGCGGTCGGCAGGCGGTAGCGGGTGAACGAGGGGTTGGAGATCCGGCCGCCCTCGCTGACCAGCTCCTCCATCAGCGCCAGGCCCAGGCCCTGGGTCGCCCCGGCCTCGATCCTGGCCTCGATCTGCTCGGGGTTGAGCGCTCGGCCGACGTCCTGGGCGACGGTCAGTTCGACCACCCGGACGGTGCCGAGTTCCACGTCCACGTCCACCACCGCGCGCATCGCGCAGAAGGCCAGGCCGACGAATGCGTCGCCCTGCCCGGTCTCCGGGTCCAGCGGCTCGGTGGGGTGCGGCCGGCACTGCGCCGTCGCCCAGAGGTCCTTGCCCTCCAGCGCCTGCAGGACCGGCATGCCCAGCACCCCGTCATAGGAGGTGATCTTGCCGTCGCCGATGGTGAGCAGCTCCGGCGACATGCCGAACTGCACCGCGAGCGGCTGCAGCAGCTGGTGACGCACCATCAGCGCCGCCCGCTCGACGGCCCCGCCGGACACCCACGTCTGCCGTCCGCGCGCGGAGGGCCCGGCCGGCGGCTGGTCGGTGTCGACGGGTGCGATGTAGACGTCGGTGACGCCCAGGATGTCCTGGACGATCTGCCGGGCCAGCGTCGAGAAGCCGGTGCCGGTGTCCACGGCCGTGCACATCACCGACGCCTGCGCGCCGCTGACCCGTACCGACGCCGTGGAGACCTCGTCCGCGCCCTCCGCGCCCAGCATGTGCACCATGCCGACGGCGTAGCCGATGCCGCGCCGCACGGCAGCCGGGTCGCCGGCGCCGCACGGGCCTCCGGGCAGCAGCCACTCGTCGTCCGGCTGGTCCACCGGCAGCGCCGGCAGGGGTTCGGCGGCGAGCGCGTCCAGCAGCTCGCGGACAGGCGCCGGGCAGGTCACGGCCTGCCCGGTCGGCAGCAGGTCGCCGGTGGACATGGCGTTGCGGCGGCGGATCTCCAGCGGGTCGAGGTCCAGCGCGGAGGCGAGCCGGTCGAGCTGCGACTCGTAGGCGAAGCAGGTCTGCAGCGCACCCTCGCCGCGCATCCGGCCGGCCGGGGGGTTGTTGGTGCGGACGGCCCAGGCGTCGACGAAGACGTGGGGAACCACGTAGGGGCCCGCCGCCATGGCCGCCGCCGAGGCCAGCGCCTCGCTGGACACCTCGGCGTACGCGCCGCCGTCCAGCAGCAGCTGTGCCTCGACCTTGACGAGCCGGCCCTCGGCGTCCGCGTGGTGGCGGTAGCGGAGCAGCGCGGGGTGGCGGTGCGGGTGGGTGAGGAAGGACTCCTCGCGGGTCAGCGCCATCTTCACCGGGTGCCCGGTGCGGATCGCGAGCAGACCGAGGGCGACCTGGAAGCCCACGTCCTCGCGGTCCGCGGTCGCGCCGGGGACGCCGCTGACGACCAGGCGGACCCGGTCGGGTTCCAGGCCGAGGCAGGCCGCGGCCCGGTCCCGGTCGCCGTGCGGGTCGGTGCTCGCGACGTGCAGTTCGACGCCGCCGTCGGGTCGCGGCACGGCGAGCCCGGCCTCGGCGCCGATCGGCGCGGGGTCCTGGCGGCCGACCTGGTAGAGGCCCTCGACCACGATCTCGCCGACGATCTCCGGGTCGCCGAAGCGCACCGGAAGGTGCCGGAAGAGGTTGCCGTCCGGGTGGATCGGGGGTGCCGTGAACGCCTGCTCGGGGTCGGTGAGCGGTTCGAGCCGCTCGTACGAGACGACGATGGCCGCCGCAGCGAGGCGGGCCGTGTCGGGGTGGTCGGCGGCGACCGCGGCGATCGGCTCGCCGTGGTGGCGGACGAAGTCGGCGGCGAAGACCGGACGGTCCTGGACGATGGGTCCGCTGGGCGCACCGTCGGGAAGGCCGCTCGGGCCCGGACGCAGGTCGGCGGCGGTGACGACGGCGTGGACGCCGGGGATGGCCAACGCGGGCCCGATGTCCACCGAGAGGATGCGGGCGTGCGCGTAGGGGGTGCGGGCGATGGCTCCCCAGAGCAGTCCCTCGGCCCACAGGTCGGCGGCGTAGGGGTACGTCCCCATGGCCTTGGCGAGGGCATCGGCGCGGATCGGCGAGGTGCCCAGGCCGACAGCGGTCGTGGCGGAGCCGCTCGGCGCCTGCGCGGGGATCCGCGCCTGGGTGAACGGAGCGGTCGGCGGCGCGGCGAGGACGGCGGTGGGCGCGCTGCCGGTGCCGGCGGTGGTGGTCGTACCCGCGCCGTTGAGGCCGCCGAGGGCGCCCCCGGTGGCGCTGCCGGGCGCGCCCTGCGGGACGCCGGGACCAGGGGCCGTGAGGTTGTCGTCGCCGGGGGTGGAGGGCGTGGTCATACTCCGGCCTCCGGGGCGGGCGCGTGCTGGTGCTGGTGCGGCAGGACGTACACACCGGCCGCCGGGTCGGGCGGGTTGCCCTGCTGCGGGTACGGGTCCGCCGGGTAGTCGGAGACGGTCGGGTAGTCGGAGGAGACGTACTCGGCCTGCTGGTAGCCCGGCTGGGTGTAGTCCGCAGCCTGGGTGTAGCCGGCCTGCGGCTGGTCCGCGTAGTCGGCCGGGTAGGCCGTTCCGCCCTCCGAATAGGCGGTGTAGCCGCCCGAGTCAGGTCCTGCGGCGGTGTAGTCGCCCGCGCCGGATCCGGCCGCGTTCGGGTAGGCGTAGTGCGGCTGGGCGGGGACGCCCGCCACGTCGTCGATGGGGCCGAACAGCGGGTCGGCCTCGGCGGCCGGCTGCTCGCCCTCGACCTGGTACCCGTCCTGGTGGTTGCTCGGGTACTCGTCCCGGAACTCGTCCTGCTGCTGGGCCGGAAGCTGGACGTAGACCGGGAGTTCGGCCTCCGCCGCCGGGGCCGCCGGCGCCTCCGCTTCGGCCGCCGTCGCGCCGTGCTCGGCTCCGTCCGCCGCCTGCTCGTCGTCGTCGCTCTCCGCCGCGGCCTCCTCGGCCCGGGACCGGGCGACGGTCTGCACGGCCTCCAGCGCGCCCCGGTATCCGGTGCAACGGCACAGGTTGCCGCACAGCGCCTCGCGCGCCTGCAGCTCGGTGGGCTGGTGGTTGCGTTCCAGCAGGTCGTGGACGGCCATCGCGAGCCCGGGCACGCAGTAGCCGCACTGCACCGCGCCACTCTCGGCCAGCGCCCGCTGCACGTCGGAGGCGGTGCCGTCGGCAGCGAGACCCTCGACGGTGCGGATCTCGCTGTCGGCCGCCAGCGCGGCCGGGACCAGGCACGCGGCCGTCAACTGCCCGTCCAGCTGCACCGAGCAGGCACCGCACTCGCCCTGGTCGCAGCCGCCCTTGGCACCGGCCAGGCCGAGCCGCTCGCGGAGCACGTAGAGCAGGCTCTCGCCGATCCACGCCTCGTTCACCGGCCGCTCCAGGCCGTTCACCCGGAGCGTGTACGAGACGCGCGGAGACTCGTCCGGGGCGCCAAAACCGGTCATGCCGGTCATACCGAGCGTCGCCGGGTTCGTCAGATAGTCCGTCACTTCAGCGCCCTCCCGAGTGCGCGGCGCGCCAGTACGGACACGGTACGACGGAGCCGGACGGCCGCTGCGCCCGCCCCCCCGGCGACCTCGCCGCCGTCGCCGCCGGGCGGCTCCGGGACGCAGGCCGAGGCGACGTACTCGCCGAAGGCCGCCGCGGCCGCGGGGTCTATGGCCCGTTCGCCGTCCCAGTCGATGCATCCGGACACCCACTGCTCGGCCTCCAGCGGGCGCAGCGGCACCGGCGCGACGGCGCCGACCGCGCAGCGCACCGCGCGCCGCGCCGGGTCCAGCACCAGCGCCACCGAGGCGGTGGCCCGGGAGGGTCCGGTGCGTCCGGTGGCCTTGAGGAAGACCTGCGGGGCGTGCAGCAGCGGGACCCGTACGTAGCCGAGCAGTTCGCCGCCGCGCATCGGGTCGAGCCCGGTGAGCAGGTGGCTGACCGGGACCTCGCGGGCGCCTTCGGGGCCGACCAGGGTGACCGTGGCCTCCAGCGCGGCGAGCACCGGCAGGGTGTCCCCCGCCGGGTCGGCGGTGACGATGTTGCCGCCGAGCGTTCCGGCGTTGCGGACCTGCGGCGGCCCCGCGCTGCGGGCCGCCTCGGCGAGGGCAGGCATCAGGGCGGCGAAGTCGGGGCGG
This sequence comes from Streptacidiphilus sp. MAP12-16, assembly GCF_041262165.1. NCBI lineage: Bacteria > Bacillati > Actinomycetota > Actinomycetes > Kitasatosporales > Streptomycetaceae > Streptacidiphilus > Streptacidiphilus sp. MAP12-16. Next base: position 63,318 of record NZ_JBGCBY010000013.1, on the reverse strand, counting down.
CCCATCCGGGCGTGGGTGAGCCCGGCGCCGAGCTGGGCGGCGCCGTCCTGGTACTGCCAGCCCCGCAGCTCGTTGATCCGACCCAGGCCGATCAGCGCCATCGGGCGCAGCAGTCCGGCGTTGACCGCACCCATCAGGTCGGTCCCGCCGGCCACGGGCACCGCGGCCGGGGACGCCGCGAGCGCCGCGACGGCCTCGTCCAGCGAGGCCGGGAGCATGATCGTCTGGTTCACCTGTGTCCCACCGTGCTCGGGTCCCTCACACCGCTGCGCTTCTCGCCCGTACCGTACGTGCAAACAGGTCGACAGCGCACCCTTCCGCTGTGGTGACAACGCTACGGTGTCTCTCCGAGGCCTCCAGCCGTCCCCAATGCCCGAATTGGGCTATTCTGCGCGGTGCCCCGAGGTTCACACCTGGGGTGGTTGACCATCGATGGGACGGCCCACCACGCCGGGCCGCTGCTGCCACGGTCGCGGACCGGAGGCCGGCCGGTACTCGACGCCGAGCGCGTCCAGGCGCGCGTAGTGGGCGGCCATCCGCGCGTCGAAGCCGGCGAAGTCCCGGTCCGCGGGCTCCAGCGACAGCCGCGACCAGGCGACCTCGGCGAACGCGGCGAGCCTGGGAAAGGCGTGGTAGTCGACCTCGCGGACGTCGTCCATGAACTCCGTCCACAGGTTGGCCTGAGCGCCGATCACATGGGCCGCGGCCGCGGCATCCTGCCGCAGCGACGGCGGCAGCGGCTCGAAGCGGTAGACGTCCTCCAGGGTGCGCACCCAGCCGACCGGGACCGGCTCCTGGTCGCCGTCGGCCTGCCGATGGTCCAGGTAGACCTGCTGCTCGGGGCACATCACCACGTCGTGCCCCGCCTTCGCGGCGGCGATCCCGCCCTCGTAGCCGCGCCAGGAGGACACCGCGGCGCCCGGCGCGAGGCCCCCTTCGAGGATCTCGTCCCACCCGATCAGGCGACGCCCGCGCTCGGCGAGCCAGCTGTCGAAGTGGCGCAGGAACCAACTCTGCAGTTCGTCCTCGTCGTTCAGCCCCAGCTCCTTGATCCGGGCCTGGACGGCTGGGCTGGCCTGCCACTGCTCCTTGGGGCACTCGTCGCCGCCGAGGTGCACGAAGGTCGACGGGAAGATCGCGAGGATCTCCTCCAGCACGTTCTCGTAGAACCGCAGCGTGCCGTCCTCGACGTTCAGCACGTTGGGGTTCACGCCCCAGTCGGTCCAGGTCGCCAGCGCCGCCGTGTCCACGACGTCGTGGTTCCCCAGCTCCGGGTACGCGGCGATGGCCGCCTGCGAGTGGCCGGGGATGTCGATCTCGGGGACGACCGTGATCTGCCGCTCGGCCGCGTACGCGACGATCTCGCGGAGGTCCTCCTGCGTGTAGTAACCACCGTGCGGCCGGTCGTCCCGCAGCCCTCCGTCGCGATAGCCGACCATGGACCGCGCGCGCCAGGCGCCGACCTCGGTCAGCCGGGGGTAGCGCTTGATCTCCACCCGCCAGCCCTGGTCGTCGGTGAGGTGCAGATGCAGCACGTTGAGCTTGTGCGCGGCCAGCAGGTCGACGTAGCGCAGGACGTCCGCCTTCGGCAGGAAGTGCCGCGACACGTCCAGCAGCACCCCGCGCCAGGCGAACCGCGGCGCGTCCCGGATGTCGACGCACGGCAGCGCCCAGCCCTCGCGTTTGACCGGCGCCCGCCGGAACGCCTCCGGGCCCAGCAGCTGGCGCAGCGTCTGCGCCCCCCAGAACAGCCCCGCCTCGCCGCCCGCCGTGAGGGACACGCGCTCGGCGTTCACCCGCAGCCGGTACTCCTCGGGCTGCAGGTCGGCGACGACGGTGAGCTCCACGTCCTGGCCGCCCGCCGGCAATGGCAGACCCGTCGACGCACCCAGTACGGCCCGCAGCCAGCGCTGGACACCTTCGGTACCCGGACCGCCGCCCAGCGAGGTGTCCTCGTCGAGGCGGAAGACCAGGTCGTCGTCCGGGGTCTGAACGTCGCGCGGGGCAGGAATGAGGTCCATGGGAGCCCATCCTGCCCCGCATCACGCCATTGGTACAGACCAGTGGGCCGGACCGGATGGGCGGACCTACGAGTCCTTGCCGCCGTTGCCCTTGTCCCCGCCGCCGTCCAGGCCCTCGAAGATCTCCTTGCACATGGGGCAGACCGGGTACTTCTTGGGGTCGCGCCCCGGTACCCAGACCTTGCCGCAGAGCGCCACGACCGGCGAACCGGAGAGCGCACTGTCCATGATCTTGTCGCGCTTCACATAGTGAGCGAAGCGCTCGTGGTCGCCGTCACCGTGGGAGGTCTGGGGTACCGACTCGGTCAGGGTGCCAAGGCCGCCGGCGCGCTGGGGCTCGGGTTCAAGGGTGCTCATAGCTGCCCAGTCTAGAACCGCATCCCCGTCCGCAGCAGAGATCAGGGCCGGAGCAGAGATCAGGGCCGGACAGCGCTAGTTCAACGACGGGTCGTCCGGGTACGTCGCCACCATCGCCAGCTCCCCGCGCTGCCGCCGCAGCACCGAGCGCCACAGCCGCTCCGGGTCGGGTGCGGAGACGTCGCCCGGCTCGGACTCCACCACGTACCAGGCGCCTTCCAGCAGCTCGTCCTCCAGCTGGCCGGGCGCCCACCCCGCGTACCCGGCGAAGACCCGCAACGAGCCCAGCTCGGCCGCCAGGAGTTCCGGCGGGGCCTCCAGGTCCACCAGGCCGATCGCCCCGTGCACCCGCCGCCAGCCGAGCACCGCCTCGGCGGCCTGCTCCCCCGGCACCACGGCCAGCGCCAACGCGGAGTCCAGCGCCACCGGACCGCCCTGGAAGACCACGGCCGGCGCCCCGGCCAGCTCGGCCCACGCCTCGAGCACGGCCTCCACCTCGATCGGCGTCGGCCGGTTCAGCACCACGCCGAGCGTCCCCTCCTCGTCGTGGTCGAGCAGGAGCACCACCGCACGGTCAAAGTTGGGATCGGTCAGCGCGGGCGTCGCCACGAGCAGCCTGCCTGCGAACGAGACGGCCTGGGTCATGGCAGACATGATCCCGCACACTCCCGCAGAGCGGCAACGGAATGCACTCAGCCGTAGCCACTCCCCCCGCAGGAATGAGACGTTCGCCACATTGAAGCCCTCCAGCAGGCACGTTCCGCTCTCCATACCAAGGTCACCTGCCACTCGGGAACCACCGTCATGCGCATTACCATCTCCTGAGGTAGCGGCCCCTCGACCGAGCAGCACCCCCAACCCTCAATCCCTCCCCAGGATCGCGAGAACATGACCGACGACGTCCTGCTTGTCCATGGCGGCAACCCGCTCGAGGGCGAGATCCGTGTCCGCGGCGCCAAGAACCTCGTGCCCAAGGCCATGGTGGCCGCCCTCCTCGGACACGAGCCGAGTCGGCTCCGTAACGTCCCGGACATCCGCGACGTCAAGGTCGTCCGCGGACTGCTCCAGCTGCACGGGGTTACCGTGCTCCCCGGGGACGCGCCCGGTGAGCTCGTCCTCGATCCCTCCCACGTCGAGAGCGCCAATGTCATCGACATCGACGCGCACGCGGGCAGCTCGCGCATCCCGATCCTGTTCTGCGGCCCGCTGCTGCACCGCCTCGGTCACGCCTTCATCCCCGGCCTCGGCGGCTGCGACATCGGCGGACGCCCCGTCGACTTCCACTTCGACGTGCTGCGGCAGTTCGGCGCGGTCATCGAGAAGCACCCGCAGGGCACGGTTCTCAAGGCTCCGCAGCGACTGCGCGGCTGCAAGATCGAGCTGCCCTACCCCTCGGTCGGCGCGACCGAGCAGGTCCTGCTCACCGCCGTCCTCGCCGAGGGTGTGACGGAGCTTCGGAACGCCGCGATCGAGCCGGAGATCGTCGACCTCATCTGCGTGCTGCAGAAGATGGGCGCGATCATCTCCATGGGGACCGATCGCACCATCCTGGTCACCGGCGTGGACCGGCTCGGCGGCTACAACCACCGCGCCCTGCCGGACCGTCTGGAGTCGGCGTCCTGGGCCTGCGCCGCGCTCGCCACCGGCGGCAACATCTACGTCCACGGCGCACGCCAGCTGGAGATGATGACCTTCCTCAACACCTTCCGGAAGGTCGGCGGGGCGTTCGAGGTGGACGATGAGGGCATCCGCTTCTGGCACCCCGGCGGCGAGCTCAACGCCATCGCGCTGGAGACAGACGTCCACCCCGGCTTCCAGACGGACTGGCAGCAGCCGCTGGTGGTCGCGCTGACCCAGGCCACCGGCCTGTCCATCGTCCACGAGACGGTGTACGAGTCGCGCCTCGGCTTCACCTCCGCGCTGAACCAGATGGGCGCGCACATCCAGCTCTACCGCGAGTGCCTGGGCGGCACCCCCTGCCGCTTCGGCCGCCGCAACTTCCTGCACTCCGCGGTCGTCTCCGGGCCGTCCAAGCTCCAGGGCGGCGAGCTGGTCATCCCCGACCTGCGCGGTGGATTCTCCTATCTGATCGCGGCACTGGCCGCTCAGGGCACCTCGCGGGTGCACGGCATCGACCTGATCAACCGGGGCTACGAGAACTTCATCGGCAAGCTGCGGGCCCTCGGCGCCAAGGTCGAGCTCCCCGGCGACTTGAAGGAGTAGCACCCGCCTATCCGCCCAACCTCACCGCCCGGCCGAAACCGCGTTGTCCGGCCGGGCGGCCGGTGACAGACTCGAGCGGGTGATTGAGACTGCGACGGACAGACGTACCTGGGTCCGTGCCGCCGCGTGGAACAACGCGGAGTGGTGCGCGGCCATGTGCAGGACGCACGGCCGGGGCGGGGAGTTCGGGACACGGCTGTGGAGCAGCGCGGGTCGACCGCCCCCGCTGTACCCGGACGCGGTGACGCTGGTCCCGGAGACCTCCGGCGTCGAGACCCTGAAGCGGATCGACCTGGCGTCACCCGGCGGATCGGTCAAGGACTCCTTCGACTGCCTCGACCTGTCGGCGTCGGGCTTCGTACGGATCTTCGACGCGCAGTGGATCGTCCGCCCGCCGGACCTGCGTCCAGCTGCGACGACGACCTGGTCCACGATCAGGACCCCGGCCGAGCTGGAGGTCTGGGCCGCCGCCTGGGACGGCGACCGGGGGCACGCCGACCTGTTCCGTCCGGAGCTCCTCGCGGAGCCGGACGTCGCGATCCTCGCGGCCCGGGTCGACTGCCGGGTGGTCGCCGGCGCGGTCGCCAACCGGAGCGCGACCATCGTCGGCGCAGTCGGCCTCTCGAATGTGTTCGCCGTCGCCGGTTCCGGCCACACCCCGGCCTCCGCCTGGACCGGCGCCCGGGCCGCGGTGGCGCACCGCTGGCCCGGCCTCCCTCTCGTCGGCTACGCGCACGGCGACGACCTCGCCACCGCCGTCGCCCAGGGCTTCACCCCGGTCGGCCCGCTCACCGTCTGGGTGCGCTGGTAGCTGCTGGGGAGCCAGGACTCGCTCGCGGGCCTGCAGGACGCGGGCCCGCAGGACGCACTGCGCCGGGTCCCCCGCGTGGCTGACGAGGGGGAACCCGGCGCAGTGGTGCTGCCTGGGGGCTTACTTGCCCTTGGCGGCTTCCTTGAGCTTGGAGCCCGCGGAGACCTTCACGCTGTAACCGGCCGCGATCTGGATCGGGTCGCCGGTCTGCGGGTTGCGGGCGGTACGGGCGGCACGGTGGGTGCGCTCGAAGGTCAGGAAGCCGGGGATGGTGACCTTCTCGTCGCCCTTGGCGACGACGTCGCCGACGACCTCGGCGAGCGCGGCCAGAACGGCGTCGGCGTCCTTCCGGGTCACCTCGGCACGCTCGGAGAGCGCGGCCACCAGCTCACTGCGGTTCATATGTACTCCATGTGGTCTGTCGCGTTGCGATCCTCGGCTGCCCCGGAGGACCGCCGCCTCAGCTGTCGAGCCACCCTCAGGTGGTGGCGTGCCGACAGGCGATGGGGGTTCTGCGTTGGTGCCCCAGGCTGCGCAAATCTCTTGCCTTGGGACGAATCCTGCCCCCACCACCGCCGGGAAAGCGAATCCGGCACCAGCGAGAGTCACACGAACAGCGCCATGCGGCGTGCGCGATGACGGCTCGTCCACTCTCGCCGCACACTCTAGGCGGACGTACCTCTACTGGTCGGTACGACGCGCCGGTGCAGGGATACCGTACGCCCTGGGGCGAGATGCCCCCCAATCGGCCCTTACGACCTGGGACGGACGGTTCTCTACTGGGGCAGGATCGGGAAGCTGCCGGTCTCCCCCGCGGTGGCCGGGGCGTGGGCCGTGCCGGCCGCCTGGGCGGCCTCGCGGACGGCGGCGGCGACGGTCTTGGCGACGTCCGGGTGGAACACGCTGGGGATGATGTAGTTCGCGTTGAGCTGATCCGCGCTGACGGTGGCGGCCAGGGCGCGGGCGGCGGCGATCATCATGTCGGTGTTCACGGTGCGGCTCCGCGCATCCAGCAGGCCGCGGAACACGCCCGGGAACACCAGCACGTTGTTGATCTGGTTCGGGAAGTCGCTGCGTCCGGTGGCGACCACAGCGGCGGTCTGCCGGGCCACCGCCGGATCGACCTCGGGGTCCGGGTTGGCCAGCGCGAAGACGATCGCGTCGTCCGCCATCGCCGCGATGTCGTCACCGTCGAGTACGTTGGGCGCGGAGACGCCGATGAACACGTCCGCGCCGCGTACGGCCTCCTTGAGGCTGCCGGTGCGCTCACTGCGGTTGGTGTTGTCGGCGATCCAGCGCAGCGACTCGTTCAGGTCGTCGCGCCCGTTGTGGACGACGCCCTTCACATCCGCGACGGTGGCGTGCCGCACACCCGCGTCCAGCAGCAGCTTCAGGATCGCCGTACCGGCCGCGCCCGCCCCGGACATGACGACCCGTACGTCGCCGATCTCCTTGCCGACGACCTGCAGCGCGTTGGTGAGCGCGGCGAGGACGACGATCGCGGTGCCGTGCTGGTCGTCGTGGAAGACCGGGATGTCCAGGGCCTCGCGCAGCCGCGCCTCGATCTCGAAGCAGCGGGGCGCCGAGATGTCCTCCAGGTTGATGCCCGCGAAGCCGGGGGCGATGGCCTTGACGATGGCGACGATCTCGTCGCTGTCCTGGGTGTCCAGGCAGATCGGCCAGGCGTCGATGCCCGCGAAGCGCTTGAACAGGGCCGCCTTGCCCTCCATCACCGGCAGCGCGGCCATCGGGCCGATGTTGCCCAGGCCGAGGACGGCGGAGCCGTCGGTGACCACGGCGACGCTGTTGCGCTTGATGGTCAGCCGGCGGGCGTCCTCGGGGTTCTCGGCGATGGCCATGCACACCCGGGCGACGCCCGGGGTGTAGATCATGCTGAGGTCGTCGCGGTTGCGGATCGGCAGCTTGGACGACATCTCGATCTTGCCGCCGAGGTGCATCAGGAAGGTGCGGTCGGAGACCTTGCCGATGGCGATGCCGTCGATGGTGCGCAGCTTGTCGACGATCTCCTCGGCGTGGCCGACCGAGGCCGCCGCGATGGTCACGTCGATACGCAGCGATTCGTGACCTGAGGCGGTGACGTCCAGGCCGGTCACGGACCCGCCGCAGGACTCCACCAGGGTGGTGATCTGGCTCACAGCGTTGCCGCGGGCCGGGACCTCCATCCGCACCGTGATCGAGTTCGACACACTGGGCACGGTCGCCATCGACGTTCCTTCTTCCCTACGCGCGCTGCCGGGTTTCGGTTTTCACCCTGATCGTCGCACCTACCGGCGCGTAACTGGAAATAAAGTTCCATTTGGTCGGGGCGGCAGGATGGGGCGGCGGGCGGCCAGGCGTCGGGCACGAGTCGCTGCGGGCTTCGCGCGGCAGGAGAATCTCGTGCGAAGGGAATGCGTTCCCGGGAGGCTTTGTTAGTCTGGGTGTGCGGCACCGGCTCGATCCAAGCCCCCGGGCCCAACCTTAGTCGCTTCGAGCGACCACTTGCCGCGAGGCGAGCATGGCGGGTCGGTGCCGTACTGAGCGTCAGAAAGGGCGCCCCATCCAGCTGGATGGGGCGCCCTTTCGTTGTGTGACCGTCAGATGTGAAGCAGCGCAGGGACTCCGTCCGCGTCGGGCAGGTCCAGCGGCCCGGACAGCACGGTGAGCCGCTGCGTGGCCCGGGTCAGCGCCACGTACAGCACCCGCAGGCCCGCCTCCGACTCGCCCGCGATTCCGGACGGGTCGGCGACGACGGTGGCGTCGTACTCCAGGCCCTTGGCCTCCAGGCTGCCCAGCGCGACCGCCCGATCCCCCAGGTCGGCGATCCAGCCGGCCGCCTCCGCGCGACGGTCCATCGGCACGACGATGCCGACCGTCCCGTCCACCTCGGCGAGCAGCCGCCGCACCTCCGCACGGGCCGCCGCACCCACCTCGTCCTCGGACGCCACCGAGACGAAGCGCGGGTGCACGCCGGTGGAGCGCACCGCGTTCGGGGACGCCGTGCCCGGCGCGGCCTGCGCCAGGACCCGGGCCGCCACCTCGGCGATCTCGGCCGGGTTCCGGTAGTTGGTCGTGAGCGTGTAGCGGCGGCGCGGCTTGGAACCGAGCGTCTCGTCCATCGCGGCCTGGGCCTCGCCGGGGTCGATCCAGGAGCTCTGCGCCGGGTCGCCGACGATGGTCCAGGTGGCCTGGCGGGCCCGGCGGCCGATCATGCGCCACTGCATCGGGGTGAGGTCCTGGGCCTCGTCCACGATGATGTGCGCGTACTCGGTCCGCTCCACCGCCTCGCGGCGCGCGTCGAGGCTGCGCCGGTTGCGCTCGGCGAAGGTGGTGACCTCGTCCAGACCGGTCAGCAGGTCGGCCGCGTCCACCTCGCGGACGCGCGGCCGGGCCGGCTCGCCGAGCAGCACCTGCAGCTCGTCCAGCAGCGCCACGTCGTGGGCGGTCACGCTGCCCTTGCCGTCGTCGTCCAGGTGCCGCCAGGAGGCGGCCAGCAGCCTGACCTCCTGCTGGCTGAGGGCACCGCGCACCTGGCGGGCCACATGGCGCTGGTCGCGCAGGGTCGCCAGGACCCGGCGCGGCGTCAGCGAGGGCCACCAGGCGTCCAGGAAGGCCAGGAACCGCTCGTCGTCGCTGACGTGCTCGTCGAAGCCCTCACGCTCGCGCTGCTGCTGCTCCCGGTCGACCCGCTCGGCGGGGCGCGGCCTGGTGCGCAGCAGCAGCGACCACAGGGCGTCGAGGAGCAGCCTGCGGGCGCGCGGCCGCAGCAGGTTGATCGGAGTGCCACCGGTGCCCAGAACGCTGCGGCGCAGGTTGCGCAGTGTGTTGGCGTCCAGCCGCAGCACCTCGCCGAGCGCGGCGACGCGCAGCTCGGCGGGGGTCCGCTGGGTGTCCAGGGCCTCACGGGCGGCGCGGCGCATCAGCGCGACCATCCGCGAGGAGCCCTTGATCCTGGCCACCTCCGGGCTGTCGTAGGCGTCCGCCTCGACGCCGTCCACCAGGCTGCCGACGGCCCGGATCGCGACCTGGCCCTCCTCGCCCAGCGCGGGCAGGACGCCCTCGGTGTACGAGACCAGCAGCGGCGTGGGGCTGACCACCAGGATGCCGCCCGCGTAGCGGCGGCGGTCCTGGTAGAGCAGGAACGCGGCGCGGTGCAGCGCCACCGCGGTCTTGCCGGTGCCGGGGCCGCCGGTGACCAGGGTCGCCCCGGTCGCCTGGGCGCGGATCACGATGTCCTGCTCCTGCTGGATGCTGGAGACGATGTCGCGCATGGTGTGGCTGCGGGCCCGGCCGAGGGTCGCCATCAGCGCGCCGTCGCCGACGATCGCCAGCGGGCGTCCGTCCAGGACCGGCTCCAGGTCGGGGCGCAGCAGGTCGTCCTCGACGCCGAGGACGCGGCGGCCGCGGGAGCGGATGACCCGGCGGCGGACGACCCGTCCGGGCTGCAGCGGGGTGGCCCGGTAGAAGGGTGCGGCGGCGGGGGCGCGCCAGTCGATGACCAGCGGCCCGTACTCGGTGTCGAGGACGCCGAGGCGGCCGATGTGCAGGGTCTCGGCGACGGCGGGGTCGGCCGGGTCCAGCGGCGTCTGCGAGGGGAAGCCGTCCTCCTCGGGGCCGTCGGGCTGCTGCAGGTCGATGCGACCGAAGAGGAAGTCCTCGAACTCGCTGTTGAGCCGCTGCAGGTGGGCGCCGGCGCGGAACACCTGGGCGTCGCGCTCGGCGAGCGCGCCCGGGGTGCCGACCTGCACCTTGCTGCTGGCGTCGTTGAGGATGAACTCGGCCTCGGCGAGCTTCTCCTCCAGCCGGTGGTACACCCGGTCGAGGTGCTGCTGCTCGACGGCGATCTCACGGTCCCGGAGCGTGTCCGCGTGCGTGTTGCTGCTCGTGTCCGCGTGGATGTCGCTGGGCGCGGTCAAGGGGCCCCCTGTTGTACGTGGTGTGCGGCGCCTCCCCTGTGGCAGCTTCCCGTGCTGGGAACTCTCCTCGGCGTCTCGACTCGACATCTCGGCGCGAAGAAAGGGGGACGGACGATCGTACGTCATCCGCCCGTGCCGGCGTGCGCGCGCCCGGCTACGGAACGCGTACGGTCACAGCACGTCTCGGCTACAGGCTCGGCTACAGGCAGCCGCCGGAGTCGGGCGCGGCGTCCGGGATCGGGTCCGGGGCCGGCGGCGCGGCGCCGGCCGGGTCCAGGGCCAGGCGGTAGCCGCGCTTCACGACCGTCTGGACGATCCGCGGGGCGCCCAGGGCCTGGCGCAGCCGGGCCATCGCCGTCTCCACGGCGTGCTCGTCCGCGCCGCAGCCCGGCAGCACCCGGAGCAGCTCGGACCGGGGGACCACCCACCCCGGGCGCCGGACCAGGGCCCTGAGCAGCGCCATCGCGGCGGGAGGCAGGGGCTTGAGCTCGCCGTCGACCAGGGCGGCCTGGCCGCGCACCTCCAGGGCGTGTCCGGCGGCGGAGAGGCGCTGGGCGCGCTGCGGCAGGTCCGCGGTGACGGTCTGCACCATCGCGCCGAGGCGGGCCCGGGTGGGCTGCAGCGAGTCGATGTCGCGTTCGTCCAGGGGCGCCGCGGTGACCGGGCCGACGCACACCGGCAGCACGGTGCGCCGCAGCGCGGTCTCCACCTGCTCGCGCAGTCCGCGGTCCGCGGCGCGTTCCAGCAGGCCCATGACGGCAGGAGCGCTGGTGAAGGTGAGTGCGTCCAGGCCGCCGTTGCACACGGCGTCGATGATCCGGTCGAGCGGCGCCAGGTCCAGCGGGGGCAGCCAGCGGTAGACGGGGACGACGACGACCTCGGCGCCGGCCGCCTCCAGCGAGGCGACGAAGTCGCCCTGCGGCGCGCCGTGCAGCTGGACGGCGACACGGCGGCCGTCCACACCGTCGTCAAGGAGGCGTTCCAGCACCTCGACGGACGACTCGGACGCGGGGGACCACTCCTCGACCAGGCCGGCGGCGCGGATCGCGCCCCGCGCCTTGGGCCCCCGGGCCAGCAGTTGCGCCTTGCCGAGCCGCTCGAGCAGTGGCTCGCCGAGTCCCCACCCCTCGGCGGCCTCCACCCACCCCCGGAAGCCGATGCCGGTGGTCGCGACCACCACGTCCGCGGGCCTCTCGATGAGTTCGCGGGTCGCGGCGAGCAGCTCGGTGTCGTCCAGCAGCGGCACGATGCGCAGCGCCGCCCCCTGCACGACGGCGGCACCGCGCCGCTGCAGCAGCGTGCCGAGCTCGTCGGCGCGCCGCGCGGCGGTGACGCCGACGGTGAAGCCGGCGAGCGGCGGAATGCCGTCGTCCGTGCGGAGGCGGGGGTGCTGGGTGCTCATCGGGTCTCTCCGGTTGGCCGAACCCTGGGGGGCCAGGCTGAGGCATGGGGGTTACCACGGTGTTGCGACGAGGTTAGCTCCGGCGCTCAGACCTCGGCATACGCGGGAACGGGGGCCTGGGCGGCGGCTGCGGGGGCGGGCTTGCGGAGGTAGACGGCCCAGGTGACGGCGAAACAGAGCCCGTACGCCGCGAGGAAGCCGACGAAGGCGGGGGTACCGGTCTTCGCTGTGAGGAAGGACTCACGGAAGGCGAGGTTGATGAGTACGCCGCCGAGCGCGCCGACCGCGCCGACCAGGCCGATGACCGCGCCGGAGAGGCGCCGCGCCCAGGCCTCGTCGTGGCCTGCGGCCTGCGCCTTGGCCTGGAAGATGCCGGGGATCATCTTGTAGGTGGAGCCGTTGCCGAGTCCGGAGAAGACGAAGAGGGCGATGAAGCCGACCAGGAACACCGGCAGCGACTTGGCCTGCGAGGCGTAGACGACCACCGCCGCCGCGGCGGCCATCGCCAGGAAGTTGTAGAAGGTGACCCGGGCGCCGCCGAAGCTGTCGGCGAGCCGGCCGCCGACCGGGCGGATCAGGGAGCCGAGCAGCGGGCCGATGAAGGTGAGTTCGGCCGCGCCGAGCGGGGTGCGGTGGAACTGGTTCTGCAGCACCAGGCCGAAGGCGAAACTGAAGCCGATGAAGGAGCCGAAGGTGCCGATGTAGAGCAGCGACATGATCCAGGTGTGCGGCTCGCGGACGGCCGCGCGGAAGCTCCTGGTGTCGTTCTTCATGGGCGCGAGATTGTCCATGAACAGTGCGGCGCAGAGCGCCGCGACCACGACCAGGGGCAGGTAGATCGCGATGACGGTGCGGGGGTGGGTCGCACCCGCGCCGAGGATCACGGCGAGCGCCACCAGCTGGATCACCGGCACGCCGAGGTTGCCGCCGCCTGCGTTCAGGCCGAGCGCCCAGCCCTTGAGGCGCAGCGGGTAGAAGGCGTTGATGTTGGTCATGGAGGAGGCGAAGTTGCCGCCGCCGACCCCGGTCAGCGCGCCCACCAGCATGAACGTGGTGTAACTGGTTCCGGGGTTCATCACGATCGCGCCGACCGCGAGCGGCAGGAGCAGCAGCGCGGCGGAGACGATCGTCCAGTTGCGTCCGCCGAAGCGGGCCACCGCGAAGGTGTAGGGCACCCGCAGCACCGCGCCGACCAGGGTGGGGACTGCGACCAGGAAGAACTTCCCGGCGGGGTCGATGTGGTACTTCGGGCCCATGAAGAGCACCATCACCGACCACAGCGACCACACCGAGAAGCCGATGTGCTCGGAGAAGACGGAGAAGGCCAGGTTGCGCGCGGCGGTACGGCGTCCGGTGGACTCCCAGAAGCCCGGGTCCTCCGGGTTCCACTCCTGGATCCAGCGTCTGCCGGTTGCCGTTCCTGCGGTCTCGGTGCCCGTGACTTCGGTGCTCATCGCGCGTCCCCTTCCATGAGGTTCCCTGAGGCTGCTGGAAGGTGACGCTAGGGTGCCGGGATTTCCCTTCGGATGACCCTGTGTCACGCGTGCGGAACCGTCCACTCACCCGGCGTGAGGTCCTGCTGTGAGGGCGCCCGGCCCACTGCGCCTCACTGCGGGACTCACTGCGGGACTCACTGGGGGCGAGGGAAACCGACCGTGTACTCCTCGACGCCGGGAGCGTGGAACCGCACCAGCTTCCCCGCCTCGTCGTTCACCTGCTCCTGCTCGGCGTCGCTGAGCTCGGCGAACGCGCTGACCACCACGGTGGGCCCGGCCTTGCCGAGTTTCAGCGACCACGCGCCGCGCACCACGCCGTCCATCAGGAACGCAGCCGGGTAGCCGTTGCGCCTGCCGAGGGCGGCCTGGTCCTCGGGAGTGATGATCCGGCTGCGGTCCTCGTACCCGAGCACGGCGTTGTCGTAGTCGGGCAGGAAGCGCATGGGAGCAGGGGTGTCCTCGTGGGGGCGCGGAGCGTCGGGGAGGTCGAAGAGCTCCCGCCCGGTCACGGCGTCGGCGAAGGTACGGAACTGCGGGCGCAGCCGCTCGAACACCTCGGCGAGCCGGGTCAGCCCGGACCACGCCTGCGCGTCGCAGACGCTCGCCGGGCCGAACGCGCCCAGGTACCGCAGCACCATCGCGTCCGGCGAGGGCTTGGGGTCCACCGGGCGCCCGAGCCAGTGCTCGACGGTGGTGGACGTGGTCTGCGACGACCTCCCCCACAGCCCGCGCGGCGGCACTTGGACCAGCGCCAGGCCGTCCCGTACCGCCCAGGCCAGGGTGGAGGGGTCGTAGCCGGGGTAGCGCTCCAGCAGCGCGGCGCCGAGCCTGGCGTTCGTCATGGGCTCGCGTTCCAGCAGGGCCCGGGCCGAGGCGGCGAAGTCGCCCGGGTCGATCCCGGCCAGGGCGCGGCGGTAGACGTTCTTCCCGTACGGCCCACGATCGTTGATCGGTTGGCAGAGCGGGCGGAAGCTGAGCGCGTCGGCGGCGCTGAGCAGGTGGATGGTGCCTCGCATTGCCGAGATCCGGACCACCTCGCGGTCGCGCATCAGCCGCGACAACTCCTCGGGGTCAAAGCCGAGCAGCCGCGACCACAGCCCGACATACGGCGCCACGGGGATCTGTGATTGCATTCCGGCCAGGAACTCCACCGTCTCCAGCACCCCGCGCCGCTCCCGGGCCAGCAGCATCTGCCGAGCGAGCAGCGCACGGTTGAGGGCACGAGCGGACAGCTTCTCCATGCCCCGTACATTACGAGGCACGGCATGCCGAAGCGGCGCCTTCCTGACGGAAGACGCCGCTGTCGACGATCGGACCAGCGCACGCCTGCTGAGGCTGCGGTGGTGGAGGTGGCGGGAATCGAACCCGCGTCCTGTGGTGTGAAACCAGGGCTTCTCCGAGCGCAGTCCGCTGTGCTTTTCTCGGCCCCGGCAGTCACGCGGACAAGCCGCCGACAGGCCCAGTCACTGTTTGGTTTCCCGTTCCACCCCGTGACCGGGTGAAACGGTGGAGTTCCCTAGATTATGCCAGGGTCCGGGACGGGAACGCGCCCGGTCTGACACCTTCAGTTACTCGCTCAGGCGGCGAGGCTGAAGGAATCGCGCTTGGAGTTGGCGATTATAGTTTGCGGCACGTGGTTTACGAGATCATTGCCGCGTTTCTCGGCTCGCTTCCCCTGGTTCGACATCCCCAGTCGAAACCGATCACCCCCGAGGGGGTTATGCATTTGTCAATGCAGGCTCTCCAGCTGCCTGCAACTCCACGTGGACCTGGGGGGTCCTGCGGAACACCGCCATCCTACGGCCCCGCCGAGGCGTCGGTCCAGCTCATTACCCGCGCATCAGCCCTGCGCGCGGCGGCGCACCGCCGACAGGGCGCGGTCGGTCTCGCGGCGGTCCTGCTTCTCCCGCAGGGTCTGCCGCTTGTCGTGCAGCTTCTTGCCCTGTGCCAGGGCAAGCATCAGCTTGGCCCGGCCGTCCTTGAAGTAGAGGGACAGCGGAACGAGGGTGAAGCCCGACTCGCGGAGTTTTGAGTCCAGCTTGCGGATCTCCTCCTTGTGCATCAGCAACTTGCGCTTGCGCCGGGCCGCGTGGTTGGTCCACGTGCCCTGTGCGTACTCCATGATGTGGACGTTGTGCAGCCACGCCTCACCGTTGGTGATCTCCGCGAAGCCGTCCACCAGCGAGGCGCGGCCCGCGCGGAGCGACTTGACCTCGGTGCCGGTCAGCACCATGCCGCACTCGATCTCATCCAGGATGTTGTAGTCGTGCCGCGCCTTCTTGTTCTGCGCGACCATCTTGCGTCCGGGGTCTTTTACCTTGGCCATGATGCGGATCATTCTCGCACTCGGGGACGGGTGACGGCACTGAGGTTAATGGCAGGCTACTGACTGTCGACGCCGGCCAGGTCGTCCAGGACGGTGATCGCGGTGCGCTCCGCCGCCTGCGGCCCGGCTGCGGGCGGCACCAGGACGTCGGGGGTGATCCCGGCGCCGTCCAGATCGCGTCCGGCCGGGGTGCGGTAGTGGCCGACAGTGCGTTCCAGGACCGCGCCGCTGGGCAGCGTCGTGGGCTGCTGCACCGCGGCCTTGCCGAAGGTGCGCGAGCCCACGACCACCGCCCGGCCACGGTCCTGCAGGGCGCCGGTGAGCAGTTCCGCCGCGCTCATCGTGCCGCCGTCGACCAGGACCACCAGCGGGGTCGAGGAGTCGCCACCGCGAGCGGCGGTGAGCCACAGCGGCTCGCCGTCGTCGGCGCGGTACGAGGCGACCGGGCCGCCGTCGAGGAAGGCCGAAGCGCTCGCCACCGCCTCGTCCACCAGGCCACCCGAGTTGCCGCGCAGATCGAGCAGAATGCCCTTGCCGCGCTCTCCGCCCGGCAGCACCCGGCGCTCGCGGACCGCAGCCACGACCTGGTCACCGGTACCGGCGGTGAACGCGGACAGGACGATCCTGGTGATCCCGGCGTCCGGATGGTCCACCACCACGTCGTCGGCGTCCAGCAGTTGGCGGTGCAGCACCACGTCGTGAACCCGCCCCCGGCTCAGCAGCCCGAGCCTGACCGCGCTGCCCGCGCTCGGGCCGGTGCCCCGCAGCAGCGCCACGACCTCAGTGACGGGCAGGCCGGTCACCTCGCGGCCGTCGATCCGCAGCAGCCGGTCCCCGCTGCCCACCGCCGCCTGCGCCGCCGGTCCGTCCGGACGGACCCTGGAGACGCTGACGGAGCCGTCCGGGCTCCGGGTCACCCACAGCCCGACTCCGGCGTAGTGCCCGGCCAGCGCCTCGGTAACGCTCGCGAACTGCTGTGCCGTGTAGAGCGCCGACCAGCGGTCGCCGCTCTGCGCGACCCAGCGAAGTGCGGCGTCGTCGCTGCTGATTCGCGGGACCGGCAGCGCGTTCTGGTGCGACGCGACGGGCTGCTGGAGATGCCCCTCGCTGCCCCAGGCGCCGGTCGCCGCTCCCGTCGCCAGCACCGCCCCGAACAGCAGGCCCAGGGCCAGATGGAGGCGGAAATGCGGATAGCTACCGGACATGCTGGTTGAGTCTAGGGGTGGTGAGGGCGACGCAAGGTGCGTACGCAGCAGAACGCCCCGGACGCAGTACAGCGTCCGGGGCGTTGATCGTACCGAGCGACGATCAGACCTTCAGGTACTTACGCAGCGTCAGGAAGGCTGCGACGGAGGACATTCCCACACCCAGGACCAGCATCAACGGCATGACCTGGAAGACCGGGCCCCAGCCGATGAAGTTGATGAGTGCGATCTGCTTCTTCAGGAACTGGTCGATCAGCAGGTACTTGCCGAGCGCCAGCATGCCCGACGCGAGCGCCGCGCCGACGACGGCGGCGAACGCCGCCTCGGCGATGAACGGCATCTGCACGTAGTAGTTGGACGCGCCGACGAGTCTCATGATCCCGGTCTCGCGTTTGCGGCTGAACGCGGACACCCGGACCGTGTTGACGATGAGCAGCATGGTGACCGCCAGCATGATGCCCATCACCACCAGGGCCACCACCTGAGCGCCGTTGAGCAGGTTGAACAGCGGCTTCAGCACCTCGCTCTGGTCCTGGACCTTGAGCACCCCGGGCTGACCGCCCACCAGGCCGGAGACGATCTGGTACTTCTGCGGGTCCTTGAGCTTGATCCGCAGCGAGTTCTCGAAGGAGTCCGCGGACAGCGAGGGCAGCAGCGGGTTGTTGGGGTCCTGCTTCTTGTAGGCGTCCAGCGCCTGCGCCGGGGTCTCCGTGTAGAAGTGCTCAACCAGGCCGGTCTTCTCCAACTGCGCCTGCACGGAGTCCATCTGACTCTGGGTCGCCGGACCCGAGGCACAGTTGGCGTTCACCGAGCCCTGGGCGGCGTCGGCCTTGTTGCAGAAGTAGACCGACACCTCGATCTTCCCGTCCCAGTAGCCACGCATGTTGCTGACCTGGTCACGAAGTAGAAGCGCTGCTCCCGCCAGGGCGAGCGAGAGCGCCACGCTCACGACGACCGCGATGGTCATCGTCAGATTGCGGCGGAGACCGACAGCGATCTCCGACATGACGAACTGTGCTCGCATGACTTCCTAGCTGGTCGGGGCGTCGGCCTGGTGCGGACGCCGAAGACGTGTGGAGGCGGGCTGGGGACGGCTCAGTGCTGGTAGCCGTAGACGCCGCGGGACTGGTCTCGGACCAGGTGGCCCTGGTCGAGCTCGATGACGCGCTTGCGCATCTGGTCCACGATCGCCTGGTCGTGGGTGGCCATCAGCACCGTGGTGCCGGTCCGGTTGATCCGGTCCAGCAGCTTCATGATGCCGACGGAGTTCTGCGGGTCGAGGTTTCCGGTCGGCTCGTCCGCGATCAGCAGCATCGGACGGTTCACGAAGGCGCGGGCGATGGCCACGCGCTGCTGCTCACCGCCGGACAGCTCGCCGGGCATCCGGTCCTGCTTGCCGGCCAGACCGACCAGTTCGAGGACCTCGGGGACGACCTTGCTGATCACGGCCCTCGGCTTGCCGATGACCTCCAGCGCGAAAGCGACGTTCTGGCCCACCGTCTTGTTGGGGAGCAGGCGGAAGTCCTGGAACACCGTGCCCAGCTGGCGCCGCATGTGCGGAACCTTCCAGTTGGACAGCTTGGCCAGGTCCTTGCCCAGCACATGGACCTCGCCGACGCTCGGGCGTTCCTCGCGCAGGATCAGCCGGAGGAAGGTCGACTTGCCCGAGCCGGACGAGCCCACCAGGAAGACGAACTCGCCCTTTTCGATCTCGAGCGTGACGTTGTCCAGTGCGGGACGGTTCTGCTTCGGATAGGTCTTGGAGACGTTGTCGAATCGGATCACGGCTGCATCACGGTCGGCCAGTCTAGGTGGAACGGGGGACGCGGGTTCTGATAATCCGGAACCTCGCACCCCGCCTCGTGGACAGGGACAGGTCTGTTGGTGGAGCCGCGCCGCAGGGCGTTGGTCAGCTCCCCCGGTTGGCCGACCTTACGCGAAGCCGACGCCCGCTCCCAGTCGCGAGCACGGAAAGGTGGGAGAGTTCACGGCTAAATGGGATGAAAATGTAATAAAGGGACGAGAGAATTGGATAGTCGCACGGCCGTGGTCACTCACTGCGATCATCCTGTTGCGGGTCTGCCGCCGTCCCGCTGCCGGGCCGGAATCCCTTCGTGGGAAGGGAACCCGGCTGGATCGCGTTCGGCATGGCACAGTGGAGGGAACCCACCCGGCATGGTGTCTCGTTGGGCAGGTCGGAGGAGGAGATCGAGATGACGCTCGACCGTCTGGTGTGCGCCAACTGTGCAGGGCCGGTGGCCGAGGGCCGCTGCCCCACCTGCCGCGCGAGCAGGCAACGGCTGCAGGAGCAGCAGGGACTCTTCGGTTCGCTGTCCCCGGCCGCGCTGATCGCCCTGCTCACGGCCCTCATCGCGTGCGCGCTGATAGCGCGGCACGCCTTCGCCTGACCGCACGGAGTCCGCGCGGAAACCTACATAAGCCGCACGAGCCGCATAAGCCGCATAAGCCGCAGCAAAACGCCAGGCCTCGGGAGTCCGCTCCCGGGGCCTGGCGCACGTCGTTACTCAGCTCGGCGTTAGTCCGCTCGGCGTGGGTCCGCTCAGCCGGCGTGCCGGGGCGCGGTACGCGGGCCGAAGCGGAACACCAGCCCGCCGGCGAACAGCGTGACGCCGCCGGAGAACAGCCAGGGAATGCTGCGGTCGGCGCCGGTCTCGGCGAGGACCTGCCGGGCCGCGGGCTGGCTCATCGTGGCGCTCGGCTGCGGCGCCGGCACAGCCCCTGAGGCGGAGCCGGACGCGGCGCCGGAGGGGGCGACCCCGCCGGACGGGACGGTACTGGGCACGACGGGCGCCGCGGGGGCGCTCGCGCTGCGGCTCGCCCCAGGGGCTGCGCCGGTGCTCGGGGAACCACCGGCCGCAGCGGAGGGCGAGGACGAGTCGCCTCCCGCCGTCGACGCCGACGCCGAGTCGCTGACCGTCAGGAGCGGGAGGGACGGGAGCGCGAGTCCGCCGGAGCCGACCTGCGGGCCGTCGATCACCTTGCCCGGAGCCAGAGCCGGCGCCGTGACGGCGTTGGCCACGCCGGTGACCATCAGCCCGGTGCCGGACAGCGCCAGCGCCGCAGCGGCGACGCGTACGGCACGCGATCGTATGCCGCCGCTCCTCTTCCGGTGTCCGCGACGTGCAATGGCCACAACGGCCCCTCTCACCACTCCGGTTCCTGCCCGCATCGGGCATTGCGGGCCAGCATGGTGAATCACACCCGGTAACGTCAACGGCGATCTGTCCCCTTTTGGGGGCAGATCGCCGTGACAGGTAGGAATATTGGCGGAGTGTTACCTCGAACTACGCCGACTTCTCGTTCTGCTTGCGCCAGCGGATCCCGGCCTCGATGAAGCCGTCCAACTCGCCGTCCAGCACCGCCTGCGGGTTGCCGACCTCGTACTCGGTGCGCAGGTCCTTGACCATCTGGTAGGGGTGCAGCACGTACGAACGCATCTGGTTGCCCCAGGAGTTGCCGCCGTCCTTCAGCGCGTCCATCTCCGCCTTCTCCTCCTGGCGGCGGCGCTCGAGCAGCTTCGCCTGGAGAACGTTCATCGCGCTGGCGCGGTTCTGGATCTGCGAGCGCTCGTTCTGGCAGGAGACGACGATGTTGGTCGGGAGGTGGGTGATCCGGACCGCCGAGTCGGTGGTGTTGACGCCCTGGCCACCGGGGCCCGAGGAGCGGTAGACGTCCACGCGCAGTTCGGACTCGTCGATCTCGACATGGTCGCTCTTCTCCACGACCGGCAGCACCTCGACGCCCGCGAACGACGTCTGGCGGCGGCCCTGGTTGTCGAACGGCGAGATACGGACCAGGCGGTGGGTGCCCTGCTCGACCGAGAGCGTGCCGTAGGCGTACGGGACCTTCACGCCGAAGGTCGCCGACTTGATCCCGGCCTCCTCCGCGTACGAGGTGTCGTAGACCTCGGTCGGGTAGCCGTGGCGCTCGGCCCAGCGCAGGTACATGCGCATCAGCTGCTCGGCGAAGTCGGCGGCGTCCACACCACCGGCCTCGGCGCGGATGTTGACCAGGGCCTCACGGGCGTCGTACTCGCCGGAGAGGAGGGTGCGGACCTCCATCTCCTCCACTGCCTTGCGGACGGACGCCAGTTCGGTCTCGGCCTCGGCCCGGGTGTCCGCGTCGTCCTCGGCCTCGGCGAGCTCGAAGAGCACCCCGAGATCCTCGACCCGGCTGCGCAGGTTCAGCACCTTGCGCAGCTCGCCCTGCAGGTAGGAGAGCTTGCTGGTGACCTTCTGCGCGCTCTCGACGTCGTCCCAGAGGTCGGGAGCGGCGGCCTGGTCCTCGAAGACCGCGATGTCGGCCCGGATCTTGTCGAGGTCGACCACAGCCTCGATCGACGTCATAGTCGATTCGAGGGACTTGAGTTCTTCGGAAGGATCGATGGCTGCCACGTGACCAGCCTAATGCTTCCGACGGCGGCCTCCTGCCGGATATACGTCCGGTATACGTCCGGGCAGGCACGGTGGACCTCCGCCGCCGGCGAGCGAGCGGGCGGCTGTGGGCGGCGGCTGTGGGCGGCTAGGAGGGTGCTGAAGATCTAGGCCGGATCAGGGAGCGGCGTCATGCGACTTCGATTGCAAGGCGGAGGAGGGAGCCAACCGTGGTTGGTTGGCGACCGACGACAACGCGGCAAGCGGAGTCGCAGGGCGTCGCGAGCCCGGCCTAGATCTTCAGCACCCTCCTAGCGGCTGTGCGTGTAGCGCAGGCCGCCGGCCGGGGTGCGCAGGAACAGGCCCACGCCGGTCGGGTCCGAGTACGCGGCGGGCTCGCCGACGCCGTCCGGGAGGCGGCCCGCGGTCCAGTTGGAGCCCTGGGCGCTGCCCGCCGCCTCCACCCCGGACGCGGCGAAGACGTACTGGACGCCGCCCGGGGCCTCGACCGCGTCGGGGCGGGTGGGGGCGGTGACGCCGGTCACGGGCTGGGCGGGGTACCAGACGCCGTTCAGGGCCTGGGTGCGCTGCAGGGCGCCGCCGTCGGCGGGCTGGACGAAGGCGTCGATGCGGCCGCCGCCCTCGGCGATCAGTGCCGGCGCGCCGGTGACGCGGCCGGCCGTGAGAACCGTCTGCCAGGCGCTCCACGCGCCGTCGACGTAGGAGGTGGTGACCAGGTCGGTCCCGATCCGGGCGACCAGGTCGATGCGGTCGCCGTTGGCCGCCGCTGCGGGCGGCGAGTCGATCGGGGTGCGTGTGCCCAGCATTCCCCAGGCGCTGTCGGCCCAGTGGCCGGCGCTCAGCGTGCGCTGGTAGACCAGGCCGTCGGTGCCCCGGGCGAACAGCCGCAACCGGCCGTCCGACAGCACGACGGGGGCGGGTTCGCCGCTGACCTGTATGCCGGTGAGTTTGCCCCAGCTACCGAAGCCGGTGCCGGTCCGGGTCAGGTAGCGCACGTAGCCGTCCGCACCGGTGCCGAAGACGTACGCGGTGCCGCCGAGACCGACGGCCCGCACCCCGCCGGCCAACGGGACCGGGGGCGCGGGGGCGTCGGCCCAGGCCGTCCAGGCCGGCAGCGTCGCGGCGGCGGATGGCGCCGAGGCGTCGACCTGGCCCGCGACCGGCGCCTGCGACAGCCCGGAGGCGCCGGTGCGGTCCGCGCCGGGAGTCGGGGTGGCGCTGGTGCCGGCGCTGTCGCTGCCCTGGGTGTGCCTCCGGCTGCTGCCGTTCCCGTCGCCCGCGAACGCCTTGTACGCGCCGACGGCGCCGGCGATGACCACCAGGGCAACGACGCCGGCGAGCAGGCGACGACGACGGCGCACGGCTGCGCCCGCGCCGCTGCGCTTCGCGCCGGCGTGGCGGTGGGCGCTGCGCGCGGCCGCGGGCCTGGCTCCGGAGCCGCCCGTCGCCTTGGCGGCCTTCGCCGCGCGCTCGGCGCGGGAGGCCGCGGCGAACGAGGCGAGTTCCTCGCGGCTGGGACGGCGCAGGCTGGTGTGGGTGTCCCGGTTGGAGTCGGGCTGGGCACCGGGGACCAGCGGCACGGCGGGGCCGCGCCTGCGGCGGGGACGCCTGGGCTCGTCGTCGTCCAGGCCGTCCGGATCGTCGACGTGGCCGAAGTCGCTCATCCCGGCCAGGTCGCCCAGGTCACCCCGGTCGCCCTGGCCGTTCCGGTCGTAGTCGGTCGGCGGCCCGGAGGACGGCGCGTCCGGGTGGCTCACGCTGAGGGCGGGCAACCCGGCGAGCGCGGGCAACTGCTCGCGCAGCCGTGCGGCCAGCTCCGAGGCCCGCAGCCGGGAGGCGGGGGCCTTCGCCAGGCACTGCGCGATGATTTTCCACAGGTCGTCGGGCAGCCCGGGCAGCGGGGCGACGCTCTCGGTGACGTGCCGTCGCAGCACCGCGCCGGTGTGTCCGCCGCCGAACGGCGTGAAGCCCGCCAGCAGCTCGTACAGGACGGTGGCGAGGGCGTAGATGTCGACGGCGGCGCGCGGCTCCAGTCCCTCGATGACCTCAGGGGCGAGGTAGTCGGGGGTGCCGATGATCCTGGTGGCGCGGGTCCGGCGGGGCGCGTCGACGAGCCGGGCGATGCCGAAGTCGGACAGTTTCGCCCGGGGCGCGCCGCCCGGACCTGGCGAGGACGCCTGGTCGAGGAGGATGTTCTCGGGCTTCACGTCGCGGTGGACGATGCCGGCGGCGTGCGCGACGGCGAGGCCTTCGGCCACGTCGGCGGCGATGGAGACGGCGGCCTCCGGGGCGAGCGGGCCCTCGCGCTCCAGGCGGGAGCGCAGGTCGGTGCCGTGGACCAGCTCCATCACCAGGGCGAGATCGTCGCCGTCCACGACCAGGTCGTGCACGCCGACGACGCGGGCGTGGTCCAGGCTGGTGAGGGCGGTGCGTTCCTGCACGAAGCGGCCGACCAGGACCTGATCGGAGGCCAGGTCCTCGCGAAGCAGTTTGATCGCCACCGGCCCCTCGGGGCCTTCGCCGAGCCAGACGGTGCCCGCCGAGCCACGGCCGATCACCTGGTGCGCGGTGTAGCGGCTGCCGATCTTGCGTGCCAAGGCTGCTCCGTGCACATATGAGGAAACTGGCCGGTGTGTCAGCGACCAAAGTACGCGGAATGGGGCCGCATGGGGGAACCAGACGCGCGTTACTGCAGGTCAGATGTCGACAAAACGTCAATCCCGATAGTGGGGGCAGTCGCTGGAGTCCTGTGTCGCCGGAGCGCGGGTCAACACGGGTCACTGCCCCGAGGTCGGCAGCGTGGGGCCGCCGCCGGGGATCTTGGGGATGTTGTTCTTGACCTTGTTGACCGTGCCGGTGACGTTGTTCCACCACAGGACGAGCTGGTGCCACCACCCCTGCACGTTGTGGATCCAGTGCTGCATGGGCGTGAAGTACCAGACGGCCGCCGCGATCACGGCCAGCAGCAGCAGCGCGCGCAGGCAGCCCCCGCCGGGGATCCGCCGCCGACGGCGCGGGGGGCGGGGTTCGCGCTCCCTGCGCGGTGCGGGCTCCGGCTCCCGCTCGGGCTCGCGACGGGGCGCGCGCTCCGGCGCGGGCCGAGGCGCGGTGCGCGCGGCACGCCGCGGCTCGGGTCGCTGCGGCTCGGGCGGGTTCGTGTCGGGAAGGTAACCCTGGGGTGCGGCCCGGTACTGCGGCTGGGCCTGAGGCTGAGTCTGAGGCTGGGTCTGGGCCGCCTGCAGCGGCTGCGGTGCGCGGTACGGGGGCGGGGCCACCTGCGGCAGCGGCTCCGGCCCGGTGGGGAACCGGTAGTCGACGCGGGTCTGCTCGTTCCGGGTGCGCGCGGCACGCAGCTGGTTCTCCCACGGGTGCGGGCCCGCGGGCTGCGGCGACTCCGCCTGCTGGGCCGCCGCGGGCGTCGGCATGGCCCGTGTCCGCTCGGCCGCGCCGTACTGGCCGTTCGGCGGCAGCACCTGGGTGCGGTCCGCCGCCCCCTGGGGCAGGACCTGGGTCGGATCGGCCGCTCCGAAGGCCGCCGCCACCGTCTGCGCCGACGGGTCGTACCGCACCCCGTTCGGCAGCGTCGGGTCGCTGCCGCCGGGCACCGGCGGCGGGATCAGCAGTTGGCCGACCGCGAAGGCCGCGTCGATCTGCGCCGGGGAGGCGTGCACACCGACGCCCGCCGCGACCGTCCGCAGCGCTGTGGCGAGCGCCACAGCGCCGGGACGCCGCGCGGGGTCCTTGCGCAGGCAGTGCTCGATCACCGTCCACAGTGGTTCGGGCAGGTTGCGGGGGCGCTGCGGCTCCTGCGAGAGGTGCGCCTGGAGGATCTGCAGCGGGCCGTCGCCGTGGAACGGCGGCTGCCCGGTCAGCAGCTCGTACATCATGATCCCCGCGCCGTAGATGTCCACGGCGGCCGTCTGCGGGCGGCCCTCGGCGGACTCAGGGGCGACATACGCGGGGGTGCCGACGAACTCCTGGGTGCGGGTGAGGCCGGGCGAGTCGGCGAGCCGGGCGATACCGAAGTCGGTGAGCAGCGGATGCATCTGCGCCGCTCCGTCGGCGCCGCGTACCTCGGCCAGCAGCACGTTCGCGGGCTTCAGGTCCCGGTGCACCACGCCGTCGGCGTGGCTGGCGGCGAGCGCGTCGGCGATCTGCGCCATCAGCAACGCCCCGGCGACGGGGCTCAGCGGGCCGTGGGCGCGCAGATAGCGGTGCAGGTCGGGACCTTCGACCAGGTCCATGACCAGTGCCAGCAGCTCGCCCTCCACGACCAGGTCACGGACCCGGACGATGTTGGGATGCACCAGGCGCAGCAGCACCGAGCGCTCCCGGAGGAAGCGCATGACCACATCCGGGTCGGTCGCCAGCTCCTCCTTGAGGACCTTGATCGCGACCTGGTGGCCCGAGTCGCCGCCCGACTCGTCCCGGACCCGGGCGCGCCAGACCGTCCCGGTGGCACCGCGTCCCAGCGGCTCCTCCAGCAGGTACTTACTGCCAACCGGCCGCACCCGTGCGCTCCTCGTCCTGCCTCTGCGCCGTAGGTGGACCGGTCCCCCCGGCCCTGCTCCGGCTTTCCGGCTGTGTGCTCTCGCTCTTCCGACTTACCTCGTGCGAGGCAACACTAGGCCCCTACCCCGAGGACGTCCTGCCGGGTGCCGGAAGTTCCCAAGATCACTGGATCGGGTGCCGGGAGCGAGTTGTCGGTGGCGGATGGGAGGATGCAGTCAGCACCGTGGCGCCCACCCCGCGTACGGGGGCTGCTCGTTGAGTACGCACCGGGTGGGCAGGCGGGTGCTGGACGCCAGGAGCTGGCGCCCAGTGCTGGGCGGAAGGGGCCAGGGACGATGCAGATCCGGCTGAGCGTGCTCGCGGCGCGCGACGGCGCTCCGTCGGCGCGGACGCATGTCCCGGGCCAGAACCGGGGCCCCGGCCAGGGCCCCCACCAGGATCGGAGCCAGGGCCGGCTCCCGGTACAGGTCGCCGACGTGCTCGTGACGGCCCCCGTGGGCACCACCCTAGGGGCGGTCGCGGGCGCACTCGCGGGCGCGGTCGGCGCGCGGTCGGGGTCGCGCGGCGGACGCGCGGCCACCCACGTCCACCTGTACGCCGGCGACCAGCGCCTGGACGAGCGCGCCGTGCTCGGCCACCCCCCGCTGGTGGACGGCGCGGTGCTGCGCCTGGACGACCCCGACCCCGACCACGTCACGGCCGCGGACACCCCCGACTCCCCCGCCGAGCTGCGGGTCGTCGGCGGCCCGGACGCGGGCGGAATCCATCTGCTGCTCCCCGGCCGGGTGCGGGTCGGCCGCTCCGCCGAGGCGGACGTACCGCTGGACGACCCCGACGTGTCCCGCTTCCACCTGGCCCTGGACGTCGCCGCCGACGGCCGGGTCACCCTCGCTGATCTCGGCTCCACCAACGGCACCAGCCTGGACGGCCTGCTGGTGGGCCCCGAGCCGCGTCCGGTCCCGCCGGGCGCCCTGATCGGCCTCGGCGAGTCGGCCCTCCTCGTCTCCCCCGGCAACCGCAACCGCAACCGGACCGGTCGCGCCGATCTGATCCCGGACGGACGGGGCCGACTGCAGGTCGCTCCGCGACCGGCGACGACCCTGAGCACGGTGCCGCTCGGCAGCCCCGCCGGTCCGAGCAGCCCGGGCGGTCCCACCGCGAGCGGCTCGGGCAGCACGCCCGCGCCCAGAGTGCCGGGAAGCCGCGCCCGCGGGCTGCTCGCGCGCGGCGGGGAGCGCCTGCTGCGCGGACGCGCCTCGATCCCGGGCAGGTCCGACGGCGGTGGAAACGCTCAGCCCGGGGGCCGTACGGCCGGTGCCGGTGCAGGCGGTGCCGATGGCGGTGGTGCCGATCACCGCAGTGTCGATCACCGCAGTGCCGATCCACGCAGTGCCGATCCACGACATGCCACCCGAGGCCGCGCGACGGAGCCGGGCCTCGGGCAGGGCGCAGGCCTCGGCGTAGGCGCCCGCGGCGCAGCAGCGGCCGCACCGGCGGGAGCGACGCCCCCGCACGGCGTGCGGATGCCCTCCTCGCGTCCCTCGCCCGCCGTCGACGCGCGTCGCTGGCCCGACCCGGCCGAGCTGCTGCACACCGCGCTCGGCCCCGGCCCACGGCTGTGGGAACGCGGCCCCGACCACCCCGACGCGCTGACCCTCCGGCTCGGCAGCACGGACCACCAGGCCACCCCGGTCACCGTCGACCTGCGCGCGGTCGGCAGTCTCGGCGTGGCCGGTCCGCACCCGCGGCTCTCCGGTCTGGCCCGCGCCCTGATCGCCCAGCTGGCCGTTCTGCACAGCCCCAGCACGCTGGAACTCGTCCTGATCGCCGCCGATCCGGCCCGCCCGGCCGAGGTGCGGGCCGACGAGTGGTCCTGGCTGTACTGGTTGCCGCAGCTGCGCCCCACCCGAGGCCAGCCCTGTCGCCTGCTCACCGCCCTCGACCCGGACCAGGCCCTCGCCCGCCTCACCGAGCTCGTCCCGGGCGGCGGAAGCGGAGCCGGCGGCGGCCCGGCTCGCTCCGGCACGCACACCGTCCTGGTCGTGGACGGCGATCCGGGCAGCGCCGCGGCCCGCGAGGCGCTGGGCGGGGTGCTGGCCCACGGTCCGGCCGAAGGCGTCCACGCGCTCTGCCTGGCCGAGCGCCCCGACCTGCTGCCGCACGGCTGCGGGGCCACCGCCGCCGTCACCGGCGAGGTCGGCACCCTGCTCACGCTCGAACGCCCGATCACCTCACCCGGCGTCAGCACGCACGGCGGCCAGCACCGCGCCGCCCCGGCCCACGAGTTGGTGGAAGGCGTGGCGCTCGACGCCGTCTCCGCAGCCTGGGCCGAGCGGCTGGCCCGCGCCCTCGCCCCGCTGCGCGAACCCGACGGCAGCCGCAGGCCGGGCCGGGGTGCCCTGCCCGACGCCCCCAGGCTGCTCGACCTGCTCGGCCTCGACCTGGTGACCCCGGCCAAACTGTCCAGCCGCTGGGCGGAGTTCCAGGTCGCGTCCGGCGCGCTGCCGGCCATCGTGGTCGGCTCCGACCGGGACGGCCCCTGCGGGCTCGACCTGACCGGGCACCTCCTGGTCGGCGGGGCACCCGGCTCCGGCCGGACCGAACTGCTGCGGTCCCTGCTCGCGTCCCTGTCCGTCACCGAGCGGCCGGACCGCCTCGGCATCCTGCTGATCGAGGGCCGCCCCTCGCCGGACCCGAGCGGCGGGCTCCGCCCCTGCATCGAACTTCCGCAGGTCACCGGCTACGTCGACGGCGCCGACCCGCTGCGTCTTGTGCATGCCGCCCAGGCCCTGCTCGGCGAGCTGGACCGGCGCGACGTACTGCTCCAGGGACGTTCCTTCGCCTCCTGGTACGCCGAGCGCGCACTCTCCCAACTCGCGCCCCCGCGCCGTCCCGCCGACGACTACCTGGCCGTTCCGACAAGCCCCCCTGCCGGCCGGCTCGCCGTCGACACGGCGCCGCCCGCGCGGCTGCTCGTGGTCGTCGACGACCACGACGAGCTGCTGCTCCCCGGCCGGGAACGAGCCGCCCTCGCCTCCGCGTTGGACACGGTCGCGGTCCGGGGCCCACGACTCGGCATCCACCTCGTCGTCGCCACCGGCCGCCCCGACCGCAGCAGCGGCACGGACCTCGACGAGGCCGCGCACCTGCGCATCGCGCTGCGCACCGACGACCCTCGGCTGTCGGCCCTGCTCATCCACGTCGACGAGGCCGCCTCGGTGCCCGAGGACCGCCCGGGTCGCGGCTACGTCCGGCACGCCGACGGTGGCGTGACGGCCTTTCAGGCGGCGCGCGTCAGCGGGCGGATCCCCCGCACGGCGACTCTGCGGCCGACCGTGGCCCCGCTGGACTGGGCCGCCATGGGCGATCCGCCGGCCCGCCGGCCGGTCCGCGAGCTCGGCAACGGCCCGACCGACCTCGCCCTGCTCGCGAGCGCCCTCCAGCGCGCGGCCGACACCCTCGACGCCGCCCCGGTACCGCCGCTGCTCTAACTACTGTCGTTCATCCCTTGACCGATCCGGCCAGCAGTCCGCGCACAAAGTAGCGCTGGAGGCCGAAGAACACGCACAGCGGGATCACGATGGAGATGAACGCGCCCGCCGTCAGGATCTCCCAGTGGTCGCCGAAGGAGCCGGAGAGCTGGGCCAGCCGGACGGTCAACGGGGCGACCTCGGCCGTGCCCCCGGCGAAGGTCAGCGCGACCAGCAGGTCGTTCCAGACCCAGAGGAACTGGAAGATCGCGAAGGACGCCAGGGCCGGGGTCGCCAACGGCAGCACGATGGAACGGAACACCCGGAAGTGGCTCGCACCGTCCACCCGGGCGGCCTCGATGAGGTCGTTGGGGAGCTGCGCGATGAAGTTGTGCAGCAGGAAGACCGCCAGCGGCAGCGCGAACATGGTGTGCGAGAGCCACACCGGCGCGTAGGTGCCACCCAGCCCCAGGCTGGGGAAGATCGTGGTGCTGCCGATGTGGGCCCCGCCCGAGTACAGCTGGAGCAGCGGGACCAGGGCCATCTGCAGCGGTACCACCTGCAGCGCGAAGATCACGAAGAAGATGACGTCGCTGCCCCGGAAGCGCACCCAGGCCAGGGCGTACGCCGCCATCGAGGCGAGGGCCAGCGGGAAAATGGTGGCCGGGACGGTGATCGCCAGCGAGTTGACCAGATACGGCATCAGGCCGTTGCTGACGCCGAACCCGCCGTTGAAGAGCACGTCGTGGTAGTTGGACAGGGTGATGCCCGGGTGCGAGAAGAAGGTCCACCAACCGGAGGTGGCCACGTCCTTCTCCGGCCGCAGCGAGGTGGCCAGCAGGCCGAGCGTGGGGATCGTCCACACCACGGTCAGCAGGATGACCAGGAAGGACGCGATCGGGCTGCTGAAGGCGCGTCTGACCGCCCTGGCGCCGGTCTGACCGCCCGCCTTCGCCGGTTCTGTGGCGACGCTGTCCTCGCTCATCGGGTTGCACGCTCCCTGCGCAGCTGGACGATGTTGTAGCCCACCAGGGGCAGCACCGCGACGAAGAGGATCACCGCGAGCGCGCTGCCCCGACCGACGTTGAACTGGACGAACGACTGCGAGTACATCTCGTTCGCGAGTACCTGGGTGCCGAAGTTCCCGCCGGTCATGGTGCGGATGATGTCGAAGAGCTTCAGCGTCGTGATCATCACCGTGGTGAGCACCACGACCAGGGTGTTGCGGATCATCGGGATGGTCACGTGCTGGAACAGCCGCCAGCCTCGCGCGCCGTCCAGTACCGCCGCCTCGGTGATCTCGTCCGGGATCGCCTTGATGGCGGCGGAGAGAACGACCATGGCGAAGCCGGTCTGCACCCAGACCATGATCACCATCAGCAGGAAGTTGTTCAGCGGATGGGAGAGGATCCAGTTCGGCGGGTTGCGCCAGCCCAGCCAGATGCAGATCTGGCTGAGCAGCCCGATCTGCGGCTGCGAGGACTCGCGGTAGTTGTAGACGAACTTCCAGATGATGCTCGCGCCGACGAAGGAGATCGCCATCGGCATGAAGATCAGCGACTTGTACAGGGCCTGCCGCTTGAGCCGGTCCACCAGCAGCGCCAGCACCAGTCCCAACGCGGTCGCGGCGACCGGGGCGACCACGATCCACAGCAGCGTGTTGAGCAGCACCTGGTGGATGTCGCTCGCGGTGAACGCCCACCCGTAGTTCTTGCCGCCCAGGAAGTGGGAGCTGTCGTCGTTGAAGAAGCTGAGGTAGATCGTCCGAACGGCGGGGACGACGAGGCCGATCAGCAGGAGCAGCACGGCCGGGCCGAGGAAGATCCCGACGGCGAGCGGTTTGGAGATCCGTCCTGTGGCGCGCCCCGCCGCGAAGAAGATCAGCAGCAGCACTGCGACGAAGACCACGATGGCGCCGGCGGCATTGCCGAACTTGGTCAGCGCGTCAGCCCACATACGCGAGGCGCTCCTTCGGTGGTTGCTCGGGAGTGGTGGCGGGGATGGAGGCAGCAGGGAAGCCGGGGGGGGTGGCGGGGGTGCGGCACCCTGCTCAGCTGCCGCACCCCCGGGACCGGGGACCCCTCGTCGCGGCTACTGGGGCCAGGCCGCGTCGATGTTCGCCGCGGTCTTCTGCACCGTCTGGTTCGAGGCGAACCAGGCCGTGAACTCGGTCCACTCCTTGCCCGCGCCGATGGCCGCCGGCATCAGGTCGGAGCCGTCGAAGCGGAAGGTCGCGGACGGGTCGGTGAGGTACTTCGCCGACAACTGGTCGACCGGGTCGGTGTAGACGGCCGGGTCGACGCCCTGGTTGGCGGAGACCCACCCGGGTGCGACCTTGATCCGGCTGGTCGCCCAATCCGCGGTGGACACGTAGTTCTGCACTGCCTGCACCTCGGGACGGCTGGAGAAGGCGGCCACGAACTCGCCGCCGCCCTCGACCGGCGTGGTGATCGACGGGTCCGCCGCGGGCAGCTTGAACGCCCAGATGTCGCCGGCCGGGCCGATGTTGGTGCCCTTGGGCCACTGCGCCTCGTAGAACGAAGCCTGCTGCAGCATGGAGCACTTGCCGGTGAGGATGGGTGCGCCCGCGTCCTGGAAGGTCGTCGTGGCGATGGAACTCACCCCGCCGATGCCGCCGTTGACGTAGGCCGGGTTGTGCATCCAGCTCTGGACCACGTTCATCGAGTCGACGATCTGCGGGTCGCTGAACTTGATCTGGTGACTGACCCACTTGTCGTAGACGTCGCCGCCGTACTTGCCGAGGACGACCTCCTCCAGCCAGTCCGTGGCGGGCCAGCCGGTGGCCGTACCCGAGCCGATGCCGCCGCACCAGGGCTTGTTCTTGCCGGCCTTGGCGATGGTGTCGCTGAGCTTCATCATGTCGGCCCAGGTCGTCGGCACGGTGTATCCGGCGGCCTTGAAGGCCTTGGGCGAGTACCAGACCAGCGACTTCATGTTGGCGCTCATCGGCGCCGCGTAGAAGGTGCCGTTGACGGAGCCGTAGGTCTTCCAGATCGGGGCCCACTTGGCCTCGTTGGTGACGGTCTGCGCCGCGGGCTGGACGACCTTGCCGGTCTTGACCATCTGCGCCAGCAGCCCGGGCTGCGGGATGATCGCCAGGTCGGGGGCGTTGCCGCCGCTGACGCGCACCGGCAGCTGCGACTCGAAGTCGTTGGAGCCCTCGTAGGAGATCTTGATCCCGGTGCAGTCGCTGAACTTCTTCCAGGACGTCTGGAGCGAGTCCGACTCCGGGCTGAGGATGGACGCGAACATCGTGACCGTGGTGCCCGAGTGACCCGCGTACGCCTGGTACGGCGCGCAGTCGCCAGTCAGCGGCGAGGCCGCGCTCGTCGTCTTGCTACTCGTGGAGGAGCTGTTGGAACAGCCCGCGAGCAGTGCCAGCGTGGTCGCGGCACCGACGGCCAGCACCTGCCGATAGCGCCCGCTCGTGCCGACATGCATGTGCATTCTGCAAGCCTCCTTGAGGGAAAAAAGACTGCGGTACCGGTCGCGCGTGCTCCCCGTATCGATACATCACCAACATCACTGCGATGAACCAGAACTGGACCATAACTTGCAGCGAGAGCCCCGCCAAGGGATCTGTCAGCCTTCAGGGCATGAACCCATACCGATCCGGTATCAGGGGCGTGCGGGCCCGCCGCGCGGGCCGGTTCGGGCGCGGGTGAAGGGCCGCCCCGCGTTACGGGATGCGGCCCTTCACTCGGCGGCCCGCTAGGACCTCCGGAAGGAACTCCGGAAGGGACTACCGCCTCAGCGCATGGAACCGGTGCGCAGCAGCGTCCGGATCACCCGCATGGCGACGCTCAGGTTCGCGAGGTCGAACGACTCCGCACCCCTTATGTCGTCGAGCGTGGCCCGGGCCCGGTTGACCAGGGTGGCGTTCGTCTGCACCCAAGCCTCGAAGCGCTCCTCCGGCGTCGCGCCCGGCTTGCCGTAGCCGAGCAGGTCGGCGGCGAGGACCGCGTGCGCCGCGAAGAGGTCCTCGCGGATCGCGGCACGGGCCATGGACTGCCACCGGTCGCCTCGCGGCAGCTCGATGATCCGGTCCAGCAGGTCCGTGATCTGCAGCCGGTCGGCGAGCGAGTAGTAGACGTCGGCGACGGTACGGACGTCCTCGCCGGTGCGGTCGGCGACCTCGACGATGTCCATCGTGGGGAACGCCGAGGAGAGTCCGGCGACCCGGACGGCCAGCGGCACCGGGACTCCGGCCGAGGCCAACTCCGCGTAGACGCTGTCGAACCACTCGCGGTCGGAACCGCGCAGCAGGTCCGGCAGCATGCCCCAGACCTCGTTGCAGCGGTCGCGGAAGTCCGCGATCGTCGCCGTGATGTCCAGCGGCTGGCGGCGGTTGTTGAGCAGCCAGCGGGTGGCGCGCTCGACCAGCCGCCGGCTGTGCAGCCGCATCCTGGTCTGGACGTCCGCCGGAACCCGGTTGTCCAGGGCCTCGATCTCGGCCCAGATGCCCTTGAGGTCGAAGATCGCCCGAGCGGCCGTGTGCGAGCGCACGACCTCCTCGTACGTCGCCCCGGTCTCCTCCTTCAGCCGGAAGGCGAAGGTGCAACCGCCCCGGTTGATGGTCTCGTTGACCAGCACCGTGGTGATGATCTCCCGGCGCAGGGCGTGCGCGTCGATCTGCTCCGGGAAGCGCTGCTGCAGCTGCTTGGGGAAGTACCGGTGCAACTTGCCCTGGACGTAGGCGTCGTCGGGCAGGTCGGAGGCGAGGATCTCGTCGGCGAGCGTGATCTTCGTGTAGGCGAGCAGGACCGACAGCTCGGGCTGGCTGAGCCCGCGTCCGGCCGCGGCGCGCTCGCGGATCTGCGAACCGTTCGGCAGGAACTCCAGCGCCCGGTTGAGGTGCCCGTCGGCGACCAGCCGGCGCATCAGCCGGGCGTGCACGTCGAGCATGCTCGGGGCCTGGGCGAGGGCGTTGGCCAAGGCGACGTTCTGCGCGTAGTTGTTGCGCAGCACGTGCTCGCCGACCTCGTCGGTCATCTCCGCGAGCAGGGCGTTGCGCTGCTTGACCGTCATGTCGCCGTCGGCGACCACCCGGTTGAGCAGGATCTTGATGTTCACCTCGTGGTCGGAGGTGTCCACGCCGGCCGAGTTGTCGATGGCGTCGGTGTTGACCGCGCCGCCGGACCTGTCGGGGCCGCCGCTGAGAGCGAACTCGATCCGGCCGAGCTGGGTCGCACCCAGGTTGCCGCCCTCGCCGAGCACCTTGACCCGCAGGTCGCCGCCGTTGACCCGGATCGCGTCGTTGGCCTTGTCGCCGACCTCGGCGTTGTTCTCGGTGGACGCCTTGACGTAGGTGCCGATGCCGCCGTTCCACAGCAGGTCGACCGGCGCGAGCAGGATCGCCTTCATCAGTTCGGCGGGGGTGATCCGGGAGACACCGGCGTCGATGCCCAGGGCGGCCCGCATCGGCGCGGTGATGTTGATCGACTTGGCGCTGCGCGGGAAGATTCCGCCGCCCGCCGAGATCAGCGCCTTGTCGTAGTCCTCCCAAGAGCTGCGCGGCAGTTCGAACAGCCGCTTGCGCTCGGCGAACGAGGTCGCCGCGTCCGGGTCGGGGTCGACGAAGATGTGGCGGTGGTCGAAGGCCGCGACCAGCCGGATGTGCTCGCTGAGCAGCATGCCGTTACCGAAGACGTCACCGGACATGTCGCCGATGCCGACGACGGTGAAGTCCTCCGTCTGGGTGTCGTGCCCGAGCTCGCGGAAGTGCCGCTGGACGGACTCCCAGGCACCCTTGGCGGTGATGCCCATGCCCTTGTGGTCGTACCCGGCCGAGCCGCCGGAGGCGAAGGCGTCGCCCAGCCAGAAGCCGTAGGACTCGGCGACCTCGTTGGCGATGTCGGAGAAGGTCGCGGTGCCCTTGTCGGCGGCGACGACGAGGTAGGTGTCGTCCCCGTCGTGCCGGACCACGTCCTTGGGCGGGACGACGCCCTGTCCTGCGACCAGGTTGTCGGTGATGTCGAGCAGACCCGAGATGAAGGTCTTGTACGACGAGATGCCCTCGGCCAGCCAGGCGGCACGGTCCACAGCCGGGTCCGGGAGCCGCTTGGCGACGAAGCCGCCCTTGGAACCGACCGGCACGATCACGGTGTTCTTCACCATCTGCGCCTTGACCAGGCCCAGGACCTCGGTACGGAAGTCCTCGCGGCGGTCGGACCAGCGCAGTCCGCCTCGGGCGACCTTGCCGAAGCGCAGGTGCACGCCCTCGACCTGCGGCGAGTAGACCCAGATCTCGTACGCCGGGCGGGGCGCGGGCAGGTCGGGGATGGCCTGCGGGTCGAACTTCATCGAGACGTAGGCGTGCGGCTCCCCGGTTGCCGGGTCGCGCTGGAAGAAGTTGGTCCGCAGCGTCGCCTTGATCAGGGTGAGGAAGGAGCGCAGGATCCGGTCCTCGTCCAGGCTGACGACCTGATCGAGGGCTCCGTCGAGCTCCTCCAGGATGCCGTCGGTGAGCTCGTCCGCGCCGGAGCGGTGGGCCGGCGACAGCCGGGCCTCGAACAGGTTCACCAGCAGGCGGGTGGTGTGGACGTTGTTGGTGAGGGCGTCCTCGACGTAGTCCTGCGAAAAGGTCGACCCGGCCTGCCTGAGGTACTTGGCATAGGCGCGCAGCACCACGGCCTGACGCCAGGTCAGCCCGGCGCGCAGGATCAGGGAGTTGAAGCCGTCGTTCTCGGCCCGGCCGGTCCAGGCGGCGGCGAACGCCTCCTGGAAGCGGTCGCGGCCGTCCTGGTTGACGGCGGCGGCGATCTCGGCGGGGAGCCGCAGCCCGAAGTCGTACACCCAGGCGACGGTGCCGTCGCTGCGGCGCAGCTCGTAGGGGTGCTCGTCGAGGACCTCCACGCCGAGCCGCTGCAGCACTGGAAGGACGTCGCTCAGCGAGACCGAGCCGCCGACCCAGTAGATCTTGAAGCGGCGCTCGCCCTCCTCGGCGTCCACCGGCTGGTAGAGGTTCAGCCGGAAGTCCGTCGGTCCGGTCAGCGACTCCAGCTGGCGCAGGTCGCCGACGGCCATGGCGGGCGTGAAGTCGGCCCGGTAGCCGTCGGGGAAGGCGCCGCCGTAGCGGCGGGACATCTCGGCCGCGCGCTCCTCGCCGCACTCGCGGGTCAGCACCTCGTTGAAGCCGTCCACCCAGGAGCGTGCCGCATCGGCGAGCTTGGCCTCCAGCCGCTCGATGTCGGACTCGCTGAGCTTGGGCAGCTCGGTGCCGGCCGGGACGCGGACCACGAAGTGGAGCCGGGCGAGCACCGACTCGGTGTTCCAGGCGGTGTAGTCGATGGTGCTGCCGCCGAGCTCCTGCATCAGCAGGTCCATCAGCCGCAGCCGCACCCGGGTGGTGTAGCGGTCACGCGGCAGGTAGACCAGTGCCGAGAAGTAGCGGCCGTACTCGTCCGAGCGCAGGAATAGCCGCAGCTTGCGGCGTTCCTGCAGGTAGAGAACGCTCAGCGCGACGGAGAGCAGCTCGTCGGCCGGCGTCTGGAACAGCTCGTCGCGGGGGTAGGTCTCCAGGATCTGGACCAGGTCGCGGGCGTCGTGGCTCTCGGTGGTGAAGCTGGACTCGGCGACGACCTGCTGGACCTTGCGGCGGACGACCGGGATACGGGTGACCGACTCGGTGTAGGCGGCGGCGGAGAGCAGGCCCAGGAAGCGGCGCTCGCCGACGACGTTGCCGTCCGCGTCGAACTTCTTGACGCCGACATAGTCGAGGTAGGAGGGCCGGTGCACGGTGGAGCGGCTGTTGGCCTTCGTCAGGACCAGCAGCTTCTTCTCGCGGGCCTTGGCGCGGGCGGGCGCGGTGAGGCGCCCGAACGAGGCCGAGGACATGGTGCCGGCCAGCTTCTCGTCGGCCGTGTGCGGGCGCACCCGGGGGTCGGAGCGCAGCACGCCGAGGCCGGTGCCGGGCACGGCCTTCAGCATGTCCTCGCCGTCCTCGTTCTGCACCAGGTCGTACTCGCGGTAGCCGAGGAAGGTGAAGTGGTCGGCGGAGAGCCAGCGCAGCAGCTCCTGGGCCTCGTCCACCTCCTGCGCGGGCAGTTCGACCGGCGGCTCGGCCTGCAGCTCGTCGGCGAGGCGCAGCGCACCGTCGCGCATCTTGCCCCAGTCCTCGACGACCTCGCGGACGTCACCGAGGACGCGGCGCAGGTTGGCCTCGATGGACCGCAGGTCGTCGCGGTCGGTCTCGCGGTCGATCTCGATGTGCATCCACGACTCGAGCAGCGCGCCCTGCAGCTGGCTCGGCCGGTCGGGCAGGTCCGCGGCGCAGACGTCCGCGTCCAGGATCTCCAGGAGCTTGCCGGTGAGGTCGCGGCGGACCAGTAGCTGAGGGTGGATCACCACATGGATGGCACGGTCCTGGCGGGACAGCTCGTTGGTGACCGAGTCGACCAGGAACGGCATGTCGTCGGTGACGATCTCGACCACGGTGTGGCCGCAGGACCACCCGTTCTCCTCCACCGTCGGCGTGTGCACTCTGACCTCGGCCGTGCCCTGCGGCCGGCGGACCGCGAGCCGGTGGTGGGAGGCCGCCGCGCCGTAGACGTCGACGGGGTCGCGGCCGAGCAGGTCCTCGGGGGCGGTGTGCAGGTAGTAGTGCTTCAGGTAGGAGGCGAGGGCTCCGTCGCCGAGAGCCTCTCCCTGGGCTGCCTTGCTGAGCAGTTCGGCCTTCGCTGCGTCCAGCTGGGTCTGCATGGCTATCTGGCTCCTGTCGCGCGCCGTTGCGTGACTCGGTGGTGTGCGTCGCGCGCGATCACCGGGTCTGTCCGTATCCTCCCGCATGTCCGGTTACAGATGCGAACTCCCCGGTGAACTCCGCGCTTCCGCGAGGTTTCCCGGCGAGCCTAACCGGGGTAGGGGACAGTGTCAGGGGCCGGATCGGTGCACTGCGTCAGGATGTTTGGTCCGCGCTGTACGACTTGTCCAACTGCAGCAGGTGCGGGCAGCCGAGACCGGTCGGTCTGAGGCCGGTCGGTCTGAGGCCGGTCGGTCTGAGGCCGGTCGGTCTGAGGCCGGTCGGTCTGAGGCCGGTCGGTCTACAGCATGTGCGGATAGCGGTGGTCCGTCGGCGGGACGAACGTCTCCTTGATGGAGCGGGTCGAGGTCCAGCGCAGCAGGTTCTGGACGGAGCCCGCCTTGTCGTTGGTGCCGGAGGCCCGACTGCCGCCGAAGGGCTGCTGGCCCACGACCGCGCCGGTGGGCTTGTCGTTGATGTAGAAGTTGCCCGCGGCGAAGCGGAGCCGGTGCGCCGCCCGGGCGACCGCGGCCCGGTCCTGCGCGATCACCGCGCCGGTCAGCGCATATGGGGCGACGGACTCCAACTGGTCCAGGGTCTGCTCCCAGCGGCCGTCCTCGTAGACGTGGACGGCGAGCAGCGGGCCGAAGTACTCGGTGGAGAAGATCTCGTGCCTGGGGTCTGTGGCCATAATCACAGTCGGGCTGACGAAGTAACCGATCGCGTCGTCGTATCGGCCGCCGACGACGATGTCCAGGCTGTGGTCGTTGCGCGCCTTGTCGATGGCGTCGCGGTTCTTCTCGAAGGCACGGGCGTCGATCAGCGCGCCCATGAAGTTGGAGAAGTCCGTGACGTCGCCCGCAGTGAGGCCCTGCACCTCGGCCAGGAAGTCGTCCTTGACCGTCCGCCAGAGGCTGCGTGGAACGTACGCGCGGGAGGCGGCCGAGCACTTCTGGCCCTGGTACTCGAAGGCGCCCCGGATCAGCGCCGTGCGCAGTACCGCAGGGTCGGCGCTGGGGTGCGCGACCACGAAGTCCTTGCCGCCGGTCTCGCCGACGAGGCGCGGGTAGCCGCGGTAGTTGCCGATATTGGCCCCGACGGTCTGCCACAGCTGCTGGAAGGTGCGGGTGGAGCCGGTGAAGTGGATGCCCGCCAGGTCCCGATGGGCGAGGGTGACCTGCGACAGCGCCTGCCCGTCGCCGGTCACCATGTTGATCACCCCGGGCGGCAGGCCGGCCGCCTCCAGCAGCCGCATCAGGTACCAGGCGGACAGGGTCTGCGTGGGCGACGGCTTCCAGACCACGGTGTTGCCCATCAACGCGGGCGCGGTGGGCAGGTTCCCGGCGATGGCGGTGAAGTTGAAGGGCGTGATCGCGTAGACGAACCCCTCCAGCGGACGGTGGTCGCTGCGGTTCCACACGCCGGGGCTGCTGACCGGCTGCTCCTCGATGATCCGCCGGGCGAAGTGGACGTTCCAGCGCCAGAAGTCCACCAGCTCGCAGGGTGCGTCGATCTCCGCCTGCTGGACGGTCTTGGACTGCCCGAGCATGGTCGCCGCCGCGACCGCCTCCCGCCAGGGGCCCGCCAGCAGGTCGGCGGCCCTGAGGAAGATCGCGGCGCGGTCGTCGAAGGACAGCTCGCGCCAGGCCGGCGCCGCCTTGAGCGCGGCGTCGATCGCCAGCTGGGCGTCCTCACGGGTGGCGTTGCCGAGCACGCCGAGCTTCGCCGAGTGGTGGTGCGGCTGCACCACCTCGATCCTCTCTCCGCCACCCATCCGCTGCTCGCCGCCGACGGTCATCTTCAGCGTCGCGTACTCACCCGCGATCTCGTGCAGTCTCGCCTCGATCCGCGACCGCTCCGGACTACCGGGGGCGTACCCGTGGATAGGCTCGTTCACGGGCACCGGAACCTGCGTGACAGCGTCCATAAGCCTCATGCTGTCATGATTTGACCAGTTCCTGGGCGTACTCGACCGCCTGCGCGAGGGTGTCGGCGACCGGCACACCGACCCGCTCCAACTCGGAGCGGGCGTGGGAGCCGCCGGTGTACAGGACCGCGTGCGCGCCGACGTGCGCGGCCGCGCGGGCGTCGTCCACGACATCGCCGATCAGCACCGTACGGGACGGGCTGACCCCGCCCATCGCGGCCAGATGCCGGACCAGGTGCTCGGCCTTGCTGCTTACTCCGCCGGTGCTGGACCGGCCGTCCACCCGGACGAAGTGCCGCTCCAGGTCGAAGCCCCGGACCAGCGGGACAAGATCGTCGTGCCCGTACATGGACAGCAGCGACTGCGAGCGCACGCCCTCGCTCGGCCACTGGGCGAGCAGGGTCGCCGCGCCGGCGGTGAGACCGCAGGAGTCGCGGCGGCTCCGGTAGTGGGTGTGGAACGCCCGATCCATCTCGGCCCACTCGTCCGGGGTCGGGACGCGGCCCATCAACTCCTCGTAGAAGTCGATGACCGGGACCCGGTACTGCTCGCGGTACTGCTCGAGGGTGAGCGGAGGCAGGTCTATCCCCAGTGACCTGAGCGACGCGAAGGCGGCGTTGCTCGCCGCCACCACTGCTTCGATGTCGTCGAAGAGGGTGCCGTTCCAGTCCCAGACGATGTGTGCACGCATGAAGGAACGGTATCCGGAGGCGCTGACAGCGCGAGAAGTGGGCTGGTCAGGGGCTCGATACTCAGCCCAGCAGGCCGGGGATCTCCTGGGTGGCGAACCAGAGCAGCTCGTGGTCCTCGGCCCCGTCGACGGCGAACCGGGCGTCCTCGTCCCCGGCGTCCGCGGCGGCGACCGCCGACACCGCGGCGGACACGTCGTCGAGCACCTCCGGCTCGTCGGCGTCCGCGTGCACCGAGGCGACCTTGGCCATCGCGAGCGTCTCCGTGAGCGTCACCGCGCCGAGCGCAGCGGCGTCCGTGTGCTCGGCGTCGACCTGCAGCGTCACCACCTGGTCCGGCACGTCCAGCGCCACCACCACCCGGCGGCGCGGAGCGGCGGCGTCCTCGGCGAGCAGCCGCAGCGAGGACTGGGCGGCGCGCACCAGCGCGGCGTACTCCAACTCCTCGATGTCGTCGCTCAGGTACCACTCCCGCAGAGCCGGAGTGACCGCGTAGGCCCGCAGCGGCGCCGGGCCGAGGGTTCCCTCCGTATGCCCCTGCGCGAGGGCGGTCAACGTGGTGGGGACGTACACGCGCATCGGGGCGCTCCGGGGGAGGGAAGGGGGAGAACGATTCCAGCGTCAAGCATAGGCGGCCACGAGGAGGCCCAGCGGCACACACGAATGCCTGCGGAGAGTCACCGATCGAGTGCCTTCCGACTGCGCTGGGTAATCGCCTCCGAGGTGTGGGCTTTCTCGTACTCCCAGCTCAGAGCACCTTTGTCACTCGGATAGGTGAACTTCTCGACAGTCGCAGGAGCCGCGGCGGGAGCCTTGTCGCTGTCAGAGGCAGCCGGTACCACAGACCTTGCACACAGCAGCTCTCCGCACCTCTTCCCAGCACCGGGGGTGACCGTCATGGTCGAGACCGCGCACCAGCGGACCGTACGTCAGAACACCACCCCTGCGGGGGTGCGGGTGGGCCGGGTCCACGGCGTCGGCGCGCAACGTGCCCCGCAGTGCGGCCCCGCACCGACGCGCACCGGCAACAACGGGGTGGCCGGCCGGTACGCCCAACGCCTGCTGGAGGTGCTCAGCGGCCACCGGGTCTGCGACCAGCTCGCGGCGCTGGCCACCGAGGACGTCTACGACGACGTACGCACCCTCGTCCGCCGACGGTCGCTGCGCGCTCCCGGCGACGTGCTGCCGGTGCTGGGCAGGGTCTTCGACGACTCCCCGGCGCCCGGGGTCATGGAGGTCACCGCGGCGGTCGGGCTCGGCGAGCGGGTGGAGATCCTGGCGTTCCGGCTGGAACTGGGCCGGGCACCGCGACGCCCGGAAATGACATGGCGGTTCACCGCCCTGGAGACCAGGTGGTGAACCGCCATGACTACGAGATGCCCGTGGGGGCGGCGTACTGTCGGTGCGTCACTTCTTGCGGCGACGGCCGCCCTTCGCCGCCTTGCGGCGCTCGGCGCGGGTGCCGCCTTCCTCGTCCGACTCGTCCTCGGGCTCGCCGGTGGGGAAGTCGCCTTCGATCACGCCGCCCGCACCGTCCACCGAAGGGGCGGTGTAGTGGAGGCGGTCCGGGCGCTGCGGCGCCTCCAGGCCCTTGGCCCGGATCTCCGGACGGACGTCCTCCGGCGCCTTGTCCAGCTGGACCGCGTCGGCGGAGTCGGAGACCGGCACGTCCTCGACCTGCTGCTCGACCTGGACCTCCAGGTTGAACAGGTAGCCGACGGACTCCTCCTTGATGCCCTCCATCATGGCGGCGAACATGTCGAAGCCCTCGCGCTGGTACTCGACCAGGGGGTCGCGCTGGGCCAGCGCCCGCATGCCGATGCCCTCCTGGAGATAGTCCATCTCGTAGAGGTGCTCGCGCCACCGGCGGTCGAGCACCGAAAGGACCACGCGGCGCTCCAGCTCCCGCATCACGGCCTCGCCGAGCTGGTTCTCCCGCTCGATGTACTTGGCGTGCAGGTCCTCCTTGACCGCCTCGGCGAGCAGCTCGGGGGTGATGCCCGCGCGGTCGCCGTTCTCGTCCTCCAGCTCCGCCACGGTCAGGCTGATCGGGTAGAGCTGGCCGAGGGCCTGCCACAGCTTGTCGAAGTCCCACTCCTCCGCGAAGCCGTCGGCGGTGGCGTCCTTCACGTAGGCGTCGACGGTGTCGTCGATGAAGTGGTCGATCTGCTCGCGCAGGTCCTCGCCCTCCAGCACGCGGCGGCGCTCGCCGTAGATGACCTCGCGCTGGCGGCTCAGCACCTCGTCGTACTTGAGGACGTTCTTGCGGATCTCGAAGTTCTGCTGCTCGACCTGGGTCTGCGCGGAGGCGATGGCGCGGGTGACCATCTTGGACTCGATCGGCACGTCCTCGGGGACGTTGGCCATCGAGAGCACGCGCTCGACCATGCCGGCCTTGAACAGGCGCATCAGGTCGTCGCCGAGCGACAGGTAGAAGCGGGACTCGCCCGGGTCGCCCTGACGGCCGGAACGGCCGCGCAGCTGGTTGTCGATCCGGCGGGACTCGTGCCGCTCGGTGCCCAGCACGTAGAGGCCGCCCAGTTCCTGGACCTCCTCCTGCTCGGCCTTGACCGCGCTCTTGGCCTTCGACAGTGCGTCGGGCCACGCGGCCTCGTACTCCTCGGGGGTGTCCACCGGGGAGAGGCCGCGCTGGGCGAGCTCCGCGGCGGCCAGGTGCTCGGGGTTGCCGCCGAGCATGATGTCGGTGCCACGGCCGGCCATGTTGGTGGCGACCGTGACCGCGCCCCTGCGCCCGGCCTGCGCGACGACCTGCGCCTCACGTTCGTGGTACTTGGCGTTGAGCACCTCGTGCTGGACGCCGCGCTTGCGCAGCTCCGTCGACAGGTACTCGGACTTCTCGACGCTGGTCGTGCCGACCAGGATCGGCTGGCCCTTCTCGTGCTTCTCGACGATGTCGTCGACCACGGCCGCGAACTTGGCCGGCTCGGACTTGTAGATGAGGTCCGGCTGGTCGATGCGGACCCGTTCCCGGTTCGGCGGGATCGGGACCACGCCCAGCTTGTAGATCTGGTGGAACTCGGCCGCCTCGGTCTGTGCGGTACCGGTCATCCCGGACAGCTTGTCGTACAGCCGGAAGAAGTTCTGCAGGGTGATGGTGGCCAGGGTCTGGTTCTCGTTCTGGACCTCCACCCCCTCCTTGGCCTCGATCGCCTGGTGCATGCCCTCGTTGTAGCGGCGACCGGCGAGGATACGGCCGGTGTGCTCGTCGACGATCAGGACCTCGCCGTTCATGACGACGTAGTCCTTGTCCTTCTTGTAGAGCTCCTTGGCCTTGATGGCGTTGTTGAGGAAGCCCACCAGAGGGGTGTTGACCGACTCGTAGAGGTTGTCGATGCCGAGGTAGTCCTCGACCCGGGTGACACCGGCCTCCAGCACACCCACGGTGCGCTTCTTCTCCTCGACCTCGTAGTCGCGGTCGATCTTCAGCCGGGTGACCAGCTTGGCGAAGTCGCCGTACCACTTGGTGGCCTGGTCCGCCGGACCGGAGATGATCAGCGGGGTACGGGCCTCGTCGATCAGGATCGAGTCGACCTCGTCGACGACGGCGAAGTTGTGGCCGCGCTGCACCAGCTCGTCCTGCGACCACGCCATGTTGTCGCGCAGGTAGTCGAAGCCGAACTCGTTGTTGGTGCCGTAGGTGATGTCGGCCGCGTACTGCTTGCGGCGCTCGGCCGGGCTCATGTTGGCCAGGATCACGCCGACGTCGAGGCCGAGGAAGCGGTGCACCCGGCCCATCCACTCCGAGTCGCGCTCGGCGAGGTAGTCGTTGGTCGTGATCAGGTGAACGCCCTTGCCGGACAGCGCGTTCAGATACGTGGGCAGGGTGCCGACCAGGGTCTTGCCCTCGCCGGTGCCCATCTCGGCGACGTAGCCGAGGTGCAGGGCCGCGCCGCCCATGAGCTGGACGTCGTAGTGGCGCTGGCCGAGGGTGCGCTTGGCGGCCTCGCGAACGGTCGCGAAGGCCTCAGGGAGGAGGTCGTCCAGGGACTCGCCGTCCGCGTAGCGCTCCCGG
Organism: Streptacidiphilus sp. MAP12-16; assembly: GCF_041262165.1. Classification (NCBI taxonomy): domain Bacteria; kingdom Bacillati; phylum Actinomycetota; class Actinomycetes; order Kitasatosporales; family Streptomycetaceae; genus Streptacidiphilus; species Streptacidiphilus sp. MAP12-16. Next base: position 18,754 of record NZ_JBGCBY010000013.1, on the reverse strand, counting down.
TACTCCTCGGTGAGCGCCCGCAGCTCGGCGTCCGTCAGGTTGACGAAGTCCTCTTCGATGGAATTGACCTGGGCGGCAATGCGGTGCAGCTTGCGAAGGATCTTTCCTTCGCCTGCGCGCAGGATCTTGTCGAAGACGGACACGTGGGCTGGCTCCTTGCCTGGGCTGGCACTGGGCGGTCTGTGCACTTGCGGTCTGTGCACCGGCGATGGAGACGCACCACCGCGTGGCCATCGTATGCGAGGAAACGAGGCGGTCGGGAGGTCCGTCAGCGCACCGGCTGGGTGTCACCCCTAAGAGTGGGGCGGTCAGCACCGGCATCCATGGACAAATCGGACACGCGGTCACCGTCGCGAATATCGGAGAGCGCCCGACGGCCCGCCGCGGGATACTCGGTCGATGGAACCCGTGATCTTGGAAACCCCCCGCCTGATCCTCCGCCCCTTCGCCGCGGAGGACGCTCCCCGGGTCTACCGGGAGTGCCAGGACGAGGAGATCCAGCGGTGGATCCCGGTCCCCGTTCCCTACACGGCCGAGGACGCGCGGATCTTCGTCGGCGAGGTCTGCCCGGTCGGCTGGCGCGAGGGGACGATGCTCAACTTCGGCAGCTTCACCCGCGACGGCGGCGCCCTCGTCTCGTCCATGGGCGTCCACCTGGGTGTCGCACGTCCCGAAGGCGTCGCCGAGATCGGCTTCTGGACGGCGCGGGAGCACCGGGGCCGCGGTTACACCGCCGAGGCCGCCTCGACGGTGTGCCGGTGGGCGTTCCTGGCACTGGAGGTGCAGCGCATGGAGTGGCTGGCGATCGTGGGGAACGCCGGGTCCAGAGCAGTGGCCGAGAAGGTCGGATTCACCGTCGAAGGCACGCTTCGCTCCCGCCTCAACCATCGCGGGGTGCTCCGGGACGCCTGGATCGGCTCGCTGCTCCCCTCCGACCTTGCCTCCGACCTCCCTTCCGGCCTCGCCTGAGCGCCCCTCCGAATCAGTAGGAGCAGCAGTAGGAGGCCGAATCAGCAGGACTCCCGCCACGCGTCCAGGGCCAGGTGCTTGAGCAGGGCGCTGAAGCGCATCCGGCGGGCGGGGCCGCAGAACGCCGAGGTCGGCAGGTTGTACTCGGCCTCGAAGACCGGCTTGCCGGCGGCGACGAACGGAACCGACGCGGCGCACTCCTGGAACTCGGCACACTGCTCGTTCACGGCGAAGTCGAAGGTCCCGACAAGCTGGGGCACCTGGTCGACGTCGTTCTTCAGACCGGCGGACAGCCCCCTGGCGTGAGCGAGGTCGGCCAGCATCCGGTTGAAGGCGAGCTGGTCGGCGGCGGTGAGCGGAAAGCCCGAGTCATTGCGGTAGCCGTCGACGTTGTCCGGTTCCACGGCGTCGAACCCCTTGTCGCGGCAGAGGTCGAACCTGCGGCTGAGGAGTGGCCTGAGCAGGTCGAGGCGTCGGATGTCCAGCCATCGCTCGCCGGGCCAGCCGTTCGACGCGCCAAGGAGTGCCACCGGGTAGGTGCTGCTGTCGGGCCGGAAGTCCTCGAACGCCCCGGCGTTGACGTAGCAGATCACCTTGCGGCCCTTGGCGTGCAGCGCGGCGACCACAGCGGCGCTGTTCTGGAAGCCGTCGATGTCGTAGACGGCAGCGTCGACGCCGGTGTCGACCGGCGTGGTCAGCTGCCACTGCCAGCTGGTGCCCGGCGTCGGCTGCCAGCGGGCAGGCGCGGGCGCGCTGCGGCCCTGGCTGGCGGCGGAGCCGGGGCTCGGACTGATTCCGAGACTCGGATTCACGCTGGGGTTCAAGCTGGGGTTCAGGCTCGGGTTCAAGCTCGGGTTCAGGCTCGGGTTCAAGCTCGGGGGCGAGCCGGTGCTTGCGTTCGGAGTCGAAGGCGGAGCACCGTCCGAGGAACCGGGCACACCGGGCCCCGTACCTCCGCTGCAACCGGCGACGGCCAGCAGCAGACCGCAGGCGAGCGCGGCCGCGGCCCTCAACTCCGCACCTCGGCCCGCGCCGCACCGAGCTGCGGCATCAGCTCGCCCCAGGGGTTGGCGCCGGTGCCCGGCGTGGCGTAGCAGATCTCGGCGTGATGCCGCCGTGCCGCCGGGGGGACCAGGGCACAGAGCTCCGCGGGCGTCCCGTGCACCAGGTGCCCAAAGCGTCGTGCCGGGTGGTCGGCGGTCCAGCCGGGCACGCGCAGCCGCAGGTAGTCCTCCCAGGTGCCCTCGAAGGTGATCAGCAGATCGGCCAGCTCGGCGAAGCCGGGTGCCGGGTGGACGCCGGGATTGAGCACCACCTGCGCCGCGTCCAGCGACCGGGCCGCGACCGCCAGCCGACGGTAGTACTGGAGCAGTTCCGGACCGGATCCGACCTGGTCCAGGAACACCCCGTCCAGCTGGTACCACTCCTGGTAGCGCTCGATCTCCGCGACCACCTCGCGGTGGGTCCGGCCGGCGTAGTCGGTGTCGACGTAGCCGAGCAGGGGCACTCCGGCCGCGCGCAGACTCCGGCCGGCCTCGCCGAACTCCGCCAGTGGCTCGCTCCCCGGCCCGCTCCCGGGGTTGAACACCACTCCGGCCACGGTGGCGGCGCTCGCCGCCACCGTGGCCCAGGCGTCCGGATCGGCTCCCGGATGGATGTAGAGCGGGACCAGCAGTCGCCGCTCGTCGAGCTCGACCAGGGTCCGCACAGGCCCTGGCTCACGCGTCGTCAATTCAACTCCTCGGACAGTCATCGGTGCACGGTCACCCGGCCCAGCGTCCGGCAGGCGATCAACAGCAGGGTCGCAGCCGCGACGCCGCCCACGAGCGACTCCGTCGCCCCGGCGACCGTAGCGGCGGCGGCCGGAATGCAGACGCCCGCGGCCGTCCAGGCCGAGCCGGTGGCCTGGAGCAGCAGCGCCGTCCAGATCGTCGCCCCCAGGGCGAGCAGCCCCGGTAGCTGCTGCCCCGACGGGCCCCCGGTCAGGGCGACGCCCACCACGCCGCCGAGTGCGGCGAGCGCACCGAGGTAGCTGCCGAGGCCGAGCGCCAGCGAGCGGGCCGAGAGCAGCGCGAACCCGCGCGCCGACTGCGCGGCGCGCAGGGCCGCGTGGATCCGGCTGCGGTAGCCGTACAGCAGCCACTCGGCCGGGCCCATGCTGACGGTGAGCGCCACGGTCGGCGCCACCTCGATATGGCCGCCGCGCAGCGCCGCCCCGAGCGTGAGCAGGGACATGGCCATGCCGAAGAACCCATGCGGGAGCGAGGAACGGAGTGGCGGCTTGGGGTCACCGGCGCTCCCCCGGTCACCGTCGTCACGGCAGGCACGCAGCAGCCGCCATGCCTGGAGCGCGGTGAGTCCGAGAGTGCAGACCAGCAGCAGTGCGGTCACCGGGGACGGCCGGAGCAGGCCCGCGAGTACGGCCGCTCCACCGAGCGCGGCGGGCGAGAGAGCGCGCAGCAGGGCGGCTTCGCCGCCGAGGACCAGCAGAACGCAGGAGGCGCCCAGATAGAGGGCCTGCCCGAGGCAGAAGACCAGCACGCCGCCGGACGCCCGCTCGGCGAGCAGCGCCGCGAGCAGTGCGCCCCCCGCGCCGAGTCCGGAGCCGACGGCAGCGCCGCGTGCCAGACAACGCCCGGCGGAACGCCGCTGCCCTCGGCCCAGCCATGAGTGCGCGCGGTGCGCGAGGGCCTGGTTCCAGGCCCAGGTGAGCAGCACGGACAGGGCCAGGGCGAAGGTCCCGTGCGGGAGGCGGCCGGTGTCCGCCGGGCCCGCGAACAGCGGCGCGCCGAGCGGAAAAGCCAGGCCCGGCAGGGCGTAGAGGACTCCGCGCAGCAGGCTCGCGGAGAGCGGTGCGGTCCAGGGAGACGGGACAGGCTCGGGCTCGGGATAGTGCCGAGGGGTGTCCGCGTAGAGGTCCTCGGCGAGTTCGAAGGCGTCCTGGCGGCCGTAGTGGCGCTGCACCTGGCGGTCCGTCACTCCCTCGGCCTCGATGGCGGCGGCGACCTCGAAGGGATGCACGGCGGTGGCGGCGATGCCGCCGAACCGCGTGGCAGCCTCGTCGGCGGGGTCCATGGGACGGTCCGGCCGGGGCAGCCGGGCGGGCAGCGGCTCCAGCCTCAACCCCGGCAGGAGCTCCAGGAACGCGCTCACGCGTAGCACCTCGCCAGGTCCGGTCCGGCCGCCGGGGACCACATCGTCCTCGGGTCCTCCAACAACCCGTCGTAGAAGCTGCGGAAGGTGGCCACGGTCCGTCCCAGGGTGAACTGTTCGATGACGCGCTCGCGCGCGGCCCAGCCGAGTTCCCGGCGCAGCCGCGGATCCCGGAGCAGGTCGAGCGCCGCCCGTGCCATCGCCTCCGGCTCCCGAGGCGGTACGACGAGACCGGTGTCGGCGACGGCCTCGCGTACGCCGCCGACGTCCGTGGACACCGTGGCGCGGCCGCAGGCCATGGCCTCGATCAGGCTGAAAGGGAAGCCCTCGGAGATGCTGGACAGCATCACCACGCTGCCCGCCGCGTAGGCATGACGCACGGTGTCGATCCGGCCCTCGAACACCACTCCGTCGGCGACGCCCAGTTCGACGGCGAGTGCCCGGCACCGCTCCTGGTATGCCTCGCCGCCGACCGGCGGAGCTCCGAACAGCCTCAGCCGGACGTCGGAGATCTGGGCGCGGACCAGGGCGAAGGCCCGGATCAGGGTCTCCAGGTCCTTGATCGGGTCGACCCGGCCGGCCCAGCTCAGGGTGGGCACCTCGGGTTCGGGGCCCGCGTAGGGGAAGAGCGCCGGGTCGACCCCGTTGTAGACGGTGCGGATGCGCTGCGGGTCGCAGCCGCCCCGTTCCTCCCAGCGCCGGTTGTAGCGGTTGCAGGGGGTGATCAGGTCCGCGCCCCGGTAGCCCTCGGTCGCCAGCAGCCGGAAGAAGCCCAGGATCAGTGCCTTGACCGGCCAGCGATAGGGCGCCGCACGGTAGCTGAGATAGCGTTCCCGCAGGTAGATACCGTGTTCGGAGAGCAGCAGCGGCACTCCGTGGAAGCGCCGCGCGGTCAGTCCCGGCAGCACCGCGAGCCCGCCGGTGACCACGTGTGCCACCCCGCGCCCGGGCGGCTGGACGGCGAGTGGCCGCAACGCGTGCTCCAGCAGGTCGGTGGCGTCCAGTGCGTCCTGGACGGTGGGGCGGGCGGCGTGGGTGGCGAGGAAGGGCCGCTGCCACAGCGACTGCAGCGAGCGCAGGGCCCCTTCGCTGCGCAGCGCCGCGGTGAGCGAGCCGCCGGTGAGGGCGAATTCGGCGAGTTCGTAGAGCTCGTCGGCGAAGTAGTGCTCGAAGTCGGCATCGAGCAGCGCGAGCAGAAAGCGCTCGTATCCGGCCAGGAAGCGCCGCAGGGCGCGTCCGCGCGGTGCCCGGCCCTCGGGTGTGCGACCCCACAACGGCACCGAACTGACCGAGGCGATCTGCGGCGGCAGCTTCCAGACCTGCGGTTCGCGCCCGCTGCCGGTGATGCCGAGCACATGGAAGCGCACATCCGGCATTCCCTGCACGAGCTGGTCGCACCAGACGCTGACCCCTCCGTGCACGTAGGGGTAGGTGCCCTCGGTGAGCAGGGTGACCTCCACAGGTCCGTTCATCTTCGGTGCGTTCCCCCTAGAGCCCTGCCGGGCGTGTCGGCGTACCGCGTCCGGGGCCCTGGGTGCTGCGGGGCCCCGGACGCGGTCCGGTGTTCGGTGTGTGCGCTGGTGCTTCGACTACAGGAGGCCGCCGACCAGCTTGGCGACTCCGGCGACGGTCATCGGCACCACGGTGCGCACGCCCCCGGGAACGAGCGGAGTCGTGGTCGGCGGCAGCCCGGCCGGCGGCGTGCCGGTGGGCGACGTGCCGGTGGGCGACGAGGACGGCGACGAGGACGGCGAGGGTGCGGCACTGGAACCGGCGGCGGGTGCGGCCGGGGTACCCGCGGCGTTCAGCTTGAGCGTCACGCTGCTCTGCAGCAGCCCCGGCTTGGCCCAGCCCGAGAGCTCGCCCGCGTAGGCGCTGCCGAAGGCGCTGCTACCCAGCAGTTGCTGCTGCACCGTCCCGTTGGGTGCGGTCACCTCGGCGGCGACGCCGTTCGGGGCCTGCACCGTAACAGTGCTGCCGACCCGGTATCCGCCGGCCGTGCCCGCCCCCAGGGCCGCCTTCCAGGCCGCGCGCTGCTGCAGCTCAAGGCCGATCGCTGACTCGCGCAGGTTGACGATGGGCGTGTTCGCCGCGAAGAGGTTGGCGTAACCGCCGAGCAACTGGTCCAGCACGGGGTAGAGGATCCGGTCCTCGGCCAGGTTGGACTGGTGCGCGTAGTGCGGCAGCGGGCTGTTGCCGAGGATGTGCCCGAGGTCGATCCTGGCCTCCAGCGGGGCGATGTAGCTGCCGTAGCCGGTGCTCTCGTCCAGCGGCGCGGGCAGGCAGGTGCTGGTGGCGGGGTTGGCGGTGCACAGGCCGCTGCCGCCCTGCGCGGTGCTGGTGTAGAGCCAGTTGTACTCGTCGACCTCGTCGGCGGTGTGGCCGGCGTTGTAGTAGACGTTCATGGGGAAGCGCGGCACGGTCAGCGCCTGTCCCACCGCACGCTGGTCGGTCTCGCGGGAGTGGTCGCTACCGGTCCACCTGACGCCGGTCGCGGCCAGCGCGGGGGCGAGGTTGGGGTTGTCCTGCGGCTGCTGCGGCAGCGTGGCCAGGCCGGAGTGCTCGCCGGTGACCAGCTCGGTGCTGTCGATGCTGAGCCCGTGGTTCCTGGCCCACTGCTGGTTCTGGCTGATCGCGGTCTGGATGGTCTGCTGGTCCACCCAGAGGGTGTTGCCGTTCGCGTCCTTGGTGCAGGACCACGGCACGGTCGCGGTGTTCTGGACACAGCCGAGGAAGGGGTGGTCGTAGGTGTGGTTGACCCAGCGGAACGAGGACTTCGCGGACAGCAGCGAGTCGGTCAGCGGGTCGTCGGCGCCGGTGGAGGTGATCTGGTCGCTGCCGCCGCCGTTGAAGAGGAAGTCCAGGGTGAACTGGTGGGCCGCCTCCCACTGCTGAGCGTACGTCACATCGGCCGAGGTCATCCGGATCGTCGAGGCCGGCGGGGTGCCCTGGCACGCGGAGGCGGCATCACCGGGGGTGCACTTGGCCGTGCTGCTCCAGCGGTCGTCGCCGAGGAAGACGTCGTCGATGTGCTGCTCGAAGTAGTTGCGGTCGTAGCCGAGGTGGACGCCCTGGGTCATCCAGTCGACGATCCCCCGCGCCAGCAGCCGGTACTGCTGCTGGTACTGGTTGTAGGCGAAGGTCATCACCAGCTCGGACACGCCGCCGTGGTCGTACTCGCCCGCCAGGACGCCCTGCGCACTGCCGCCCGGGATGGGGGCGGTGACCAGCGGGGTGAAGCTCGCGCCGGCGGCCTGCACGGCGAGCGGCGTGGCCAGGTAGCCGTAGCTCTCGATCACGTTGGGGTCGTTGTCCTCGAACGGCACGCTCCCCTTGAGGTAGTCGAAGGAGCCTGCCAGCCCGGCCGCGGTGACCGTTCCGGTCATCCCGTCGAGCGACCCGATGTACCCGGGGTTCGCCGCGTAGTTGAGGCCGACACCGGGCTGGGCGTAGGTGTAGGCGTCGACCTGGCGGATGCCGAAGGTCTGCTCGTAGCCGGTGATAGCCGCCATCTCGGCGGAACCCGCCGCGAACGGCGCGTTGTTTGGCAGCACCACGGCCTGGTACTTCGCCTCGGCCTGCCCGTTGGACGAGGTCCCGCTGAGGAAGGCCGCGTTGATGGTCGGCCGGTTGACGTCGGACAGCTTCACCACGGTGTACGGCGTACCGCTGATGTCCATCTCGTTCATGATGGCGGCGGTGGCCGGGCCGCCGTCGTCCACGACGAGAACCCTGAGATCGATCCGCTGCGCGGCGGTCGCCGCGTGCGCCCCTACTGCCGGGGCGATAGCCGCCAGCAGTCCCGCCGCAGTGAACGCGGCGGCCCAACGGGTCGTACGACCCATGTCGTCCCCTCCAGTGGCAGCTCCGCAGTGCCGCGGGCATGCCGAAGTACGGATCGGCGCGACGCCGTGCCGGGATGGCCGACCGCGCCTCAATGGAAATGAGTGGTAATGAGTGGATCCCCCGTCGCCCCCGCGACTGTGTGGCAACGCCGCACTTTCGAGCGTCACTGATGGTGCTCCCGTGACCGCAGTGCGTCGCGTTGCATTCATACGTTAGAAGCACGAGCGCGGCGGCTGCGCCGGATCCTGCGAGAGCGGGGCAAACCTCACCCTTGCGAGTTGGCGCTCAGTCGGCTGTTCGGTTCCAGTCACCCGAGAGGTCGGCGAGACCTCGTCAGCCAGACCCAGCCGACGAGCGCCGACCGGCCGGCCGGCGGCGGCGGAACTCAGTGTCAGTGGGGACTTCTACGCTGGCCTCATGACAGATGCTTCCGCTGCGGTCAGCTCCTCCTCCGCGATCACCCTCAGCGCGAACGATGCCCGCCGTATCGCCCTGCGGGCCCAGGGCCTGCTCGGCGCTCCGGACCGGCGCGGCGGCGTGCGCGGAGTGCTGCGCCACCTCGGCGCCGTGCAGCTCGACACCATCTCCGTCCTGGCACGCTCCCACGAGTTGATCCCCTACGCCCGCCTGGGCGCGGTCGGTCGCGCCGCCGTGGAGTCCGCGTACTGGGGCGGCGGCACCTCCTTCGAGTACTGGTCGCACGCCGCCTGCATCCTGCCGATCGAGGAGTGGCCACTCTTCGCGTTCCGGCGCCGCGCGTTCCTGGCCCGCGGCCACCGCTGGCACCGGATGGAGGACGCGGACCGCTCCTGCGCCGAGGTGCTCGCCCGGTTGCGCACCGACGGACCGCTGACCGCCACGGAGCTCGGCGGCGCCAAGAAGGGCGGCGTGTGGTGGGACTGGTCCGAAACCAAGATCGCCGCCGAGTGGCTGCTCGACACCGGCCAGGCCGTCTGCACCGAGCGCCGCGGCTGGAAGCGCGTCTACGACCTCGTCGAACGGGCCGTCCCCGCCGAGCTGCTGGACGCCGAACTCGACGACGCCGCGTGCCTACGGCAGTTGGTACGCCAGTCCGGAGCAGCCCTGGGCGTCGCCACCCGCAAGGACCTCAGCGACTACCACCGCCTGAAGGCCGAGCAGGTCGACTCGGCGCTCCCCGAGTCCGGTCTGGTCCCGGTTCTGGTCGAGGGCTGGGGCAGGGCCGGAGCCGCCGCCCCGGCCTGGGCCGACCCCGCCGCCCTGGCCGACCTCTCCGCCGGAGCGCGCGGACGGCACCGCACCACTCTGCTGTCGCCGTTCGACTCCCTGGTCTGGGACCGGGCCCGCACCGAGCGGGTCTTCGGCCTGACACACCGTCTGGAGGCCTACACCCCGAAGGAGAAGCGCCAGCACGGCTACTTCGCCATGCCGCTGCTGACCGGGGGCCGCCTGGTCGGCCGGGTCGACCCGGCCCGCGAGGGACGCGCCCTGGTCGCCCGCCAGGTGTCCCTGGACTCCCCCAAGCATGTGGAGTCCCTGGCCCAGGCGCTGCGCGAGGCGGCGCAGTGGGTGGGCTGCGACACGGTGCGGGTGGAACGGCTTCACGACGAGGCCCTGCGCCCGGCCCTGGAGAAACTCCTGAACTCCTGAGAACCCGAAGGCCTGAGGACCTGAAGACCTGAAGGAGTGTCAGCCTATTTCGAGGATCTTCTCCCGCATCGCGTACACCACCGCCTCCATCCTGGAGTGCAGCTGCAGCTTCTCCAGGATGTTGCGGACGTGGTTCTTCACGGTGTTCTCGCTGATGAAGAGCTGCTTCGCGATATCGCGATTGTTCAACCCGGTCGCCACCAGCTTCAGCACCTCCAACTCCCGTTCGGTCAAACGGGGAGCGGGCAGCAGCCTGCGGTCGTCCGTCCGCTGCTGGATCATCGACTTGAACTCGGTGAGCAGCTTCGCCGCCATCGAGGGACTGATCTGCGACTGCCCGTCGGCGACCGCGCGAATGGCGGTCGCGACCTCGTCGGTGGAGATCTCCTTGAGCAGGTACCCGGTGGCACCCGCCTTGATCGCCTCGTAGAGGTCGGCCTCCTCGTCACTGATGGTCAGCATGATGATCTTCGTGCTGGGGGCCACCTCCTTGATCGAGGTGCATGCCTCGATGCCGCTGCGCCGCGGCATCCGCACATCCATGAGGATGATGTCGGGCAGCAGGTCGGCGGCCTTCTCCACGGCTTCGGCGCCGTCCCCGGCCTCCCCCACGACCTGGATGTCCTCCTCCTGGGCGAGAACGATCTCAAGGCCGCGCCTGAAGAGCGCATGGTCGTCCACGACCAGGACCCTGATCGGTTCTACGGCGCGCCGTGGCCCGCCGAGCTCCCGGTCGTCGTCGCGCCGGTCGTCCCATCGCTCCGCCATCCGGTCCTCCCCCTCGGCTGATCGGCTGTTGCCGCAATGATTCCACGCCCGACGGCCGGTGCGATCACTCCGCCCCCCTGCTTTCGCTCGGAAGTGTCACCGCCATCACATACCGGCCACGGGTGGAGCCCCGGCGCACACAGAGGGGCGCGGTGCCAGTGCACCGCGCCCCTCTGCCTGCGGATCTACTCCAGGCCCTCCAGCTTCAGGTGGATGACTCCGTAGTCGTACCCGTGCCGTCGGTAGACGACGCTCGGCTGACCGGTGCCGGTGTCCATGAACAGGTAGAAGTCGTGCCCGACCAGTTCCATCTCGTAGAACGCCTGGTCGAGCGCCATCGGCACGGCGGCGTGGGTCTTCTCGCGGACGATGAGCGGTCCGTCGCCTTCGATCTCCAGGCAACCGATCTTCGTCCGCTGGACCGGTGCGGCCTGTTCCTCCGTGTTCGTCGTGCCGGGTCCGGGCGACAGGGATGCCGTCGCCTCGGCCACGCTCTTCGGGGAACGCGGCCCCTTGTGCACCCGTCGCCGATCGGCGACCTTCCGCAGCTGGGCGTCCAACTTGGCGGAGGCCAGGTCCAGCGCGGCGTACGGGTCGGGGGCACTAGCCTCGGCCCGGATCACCGGGCCCCGGCTGTGCAGCGTGATCTCCACTCGCTCCGAGCGCTCCGCCTGACGCGGGTTGCGCTCCTTGGAGAGCTCCACGTCCAGACTGATCACCTTGGCGTCGAGCTTCTGGATGTGCTCCAGCTTCTCGCCCACGTGCTTGCGGAACCGCTCGGGCACCTCGGTCTTGCGACCCTTGACGACGATGTCCACGCAGAACTCCGATCCCTTGCATGTCGCCGGCAGACCCTCCGGTCCGCTCGGCCCATCGAGTGCGCGCACCGCCCGCTCGGGGTGGGCGGAGCCGCCCCTCACATCCCTTCCTCCCCACTCGGAACGGTCGGAACCCCATGGAACAACGGTTCTCTGGATTCCGCCCGCGCTACGGCGGAGGACGCGGTGCGAAGGAGACGGCCAGGACGTGTCAGCCAGGTCCTGGCCTCCCAAAATCGCGGCAGTTCGAGTGCTTGTACAGCCCTTGTGTCATTCCTACCCCCGTACGGATGAACTCCCGGTAAAACTCCAGTGCTGCCGGAGGCGCGCATGCACCCTTGGTGCACACGTGTCGTCCTGCCCGACCGATCCGGAGGAGGCCACCGTGACCAGCGCGTTCGCATGCCTGTTTGACGCCGCTCTGGACCTCCTCGTCCCGGCCCACTGCGTGGGTTGCGGAACCCCGCACACCCAGCTGTGCTTCGCCTGCCGCTCCGCACTTGAGGGCGCGCGAGCCAGGCCCGCGCGCCCCTTCAGTGCGCCGCCCGGCCTCCCGGAGGTCTACGCGGCGACGGGCTACGAGGGGCCGGTCCGACAGGTCCTGCTCGCCCACAAGGAACGAGGGGCGCTGAGGCTGGCACAGCCGCTCGGTGCGGCCCTCGCCGTCGCGGTACGCGCGGCGATCCCCGCCAGCGCCGCCACTCGGAACGCTCCACTGCTGCTCGTGCCGATGCCCTCCACACCGTCGACCGTCCGGGCCCGCGGGCACGACCCGACCCGCCGTCTCACCCTGGCCGCCGCCCGGGCGCTGCGCGGCACGGGCGTCCCGGCCCGGCTGCTGACCGTGCTGCGGCACCGGCGCGCGGTGGCCGACCAGTCGGAGCTGGGCGCGACCGACCGGCTCCGCAACCTGCGCGGGGCACTGGCCGTGCCAGCGCACCGGCGAGTCCAGCTGGGCCGGGGCCGGATCATCCTCGTCGACGACCTGGTGACCACCGGCGCGACCCTGGCCGAAGCCGCCCGCGCCCTGTCTGCGGCGGGCGGCGACGTGCTGGCCGCCGCTGTCGTCGCCGCCACGGTGAAGCGCGGCGCAGCGGGGATGGCTCAGTGTCGTTAGCCGGGGTAGCTCAGCATCCCTCCGGTGGGCGCCCCGAGACTCGTCGCCAGGGTCCAGGAGCTGCTGCCCGGCAGCAGTCGGAAGATCTTCCCCTTGTCGTTCGGGTCCGCACCGCTGTTGTCCACGAGGAGCGGCGCTTTGGAGTCCTGCTGGAGTGCCGCAACCGTGCTCGCGTCGGCCGGCGACAGTGGCTGTGGGCCCGGGACGAGCGCCGAGGAACCGTCGATCTCCCAGGCGGACAGCCCCCTGGCCGTCCCGGCCGACTGGCCCAGCACGATCACGCTGTCCCCGTCGGCCCAGGAGACGGACTTGATCGTGGTCAACGTGGGCGCCACGGAGAGCAACCCGGCGATCGTGAGCTGGGGAGCCGCCGCCGTCCCGGACCGCTGGACCCGGCCGACCTCGACCGAACTCGTGTCCCCGTTCTTGACGGTCAGTGCGATCCTGGCCCCGTCGGCGGCCACCCGGACGTCGGTCACCGTGCCCTGGAGCCCGGCCACCGTGACCGGGACCAGGGTCTCGCCAACCAGGGCCCGCAGTCCCTGACTCGCGGGGTTGGTGTCCACGGTCCACAGCGTGCCCAGCGCGTCCCAACTCGGTGTCGTGAGTCCCTGGGCGCCGGAGCTGGTGAGCACCGGGTGGTCGGGCGCCGTCTGCTGGGTCAGCGTGCTGACGTACAGGGCGTGCCGGTCCTGGGAGAGCACAGCGACCTTGCCGCTTCCCCCGGGCGCGACGGCGAAGCCGCCGATCTTCCCGGCCTGCGGCGGAGCCAGCGCACCCGGAACGGTCTCGGGCGCCGGGATACCGTGCTCGTGCCCGACGTCCAGGCTCCGCAAGTGTCCATTGGCGTCCACGAAGTAGCTGGTGTCCGCGCTCGCCGACAGCAGCGGCGAGTAGGAGCTGTTGGTCCCGGCCGTGCACACCGACGAGGTGCCGGCGCCCTGGTAGAGCGCGACCGAGTTGATCGGCTGACCGGCCTGCTTGGCCTGCGCCGTCGGTACCTGCATGAGCGTGAAGAAGAGCTGAGCGGCCATCCGGTCGCAGACGGTGGGGTCCTGGAGCAGCGATCCGGACCGGCCGGTGAAGTGGACCTTGACTGTCCCGTCCGCCGTCACGTCCAGGTTTCCGCCGCCCAGGGAGGTACCTGTGGGGAAGCCCGGAAGGACAGCAGGGCCCAGCCAGTCACTCGGCCCGTCCAGCAGGCCGTCCGCGGCGTCCGTCAGCGGGTCGATGTGGCTGCGGACGTAGATCGGATCCGCAGCGAGCGGCGACGGCGCACTGCCGTTGCTCTGCCCTGCGACCGGGAAGTAGAGGTTGACCGACTCGTATATCCGCTGGAAGTCCACCTGGTTGAGAATCACGCCCTGGGGCAGCGAGTCGATCTGCCAGCCGTGGGCGCCCTTGGTGAACTCGAACGCTTCGTGGACCAGGGTTCCCGAGGCGGCCCGATAGGCGTGCTTGGCGTCGAGCGTCGCCATCTCGTGCCCGCTGACGTCGATCGTCATCCGGGTACTGGTGGCGCCCGGAAGTACGCGCTGCTGGATGCCGTCGAGAACCGTGACCTGCTTCTCGGGGTTCCAGGCGGCGTTCATGTCCTTGCCCAGGTACTCCTTGGCGGTCCGGTAGTCCGACTCGTCGGCGACCAGGTCGTCCAGGAAGTTCGACAGCAGCTGGGCCGGATGGTCCGTCGCCTTCGGCGGCTCCGCGACGACCACGACCTGCTGCGCCGCCTGGGTGCTGCCGCCGTTGCTCTCACTGGCGATCGACGGAGGTGGAAACCCCTTGCTGGGCATGGCCGCGCACCCTGCGAGGAGCACCCCGACCGCGAGCGCACCGGCCGTGCGCGCGCTACTCCTGGTCCCTGGCCGCACCGTCATCCCGCCCCTCCTTCGACACCACGACCTGCGCGCCCGTGGCGCCGTACCCGGACGCCGCCCGGACGTCGGAAGGGTCGCTCGGCGGCAGCGGGCCCCGACCGGGGACACCCGGGATCACGGAACCGTACCCCAGCACCCCGCCGAGTCCCGGCCCCAGCCCGGTCCCGAGCCCCGACCCGCCCTGCATCGAATCCGCCTGCATCGAATCCGCCAGTGAGCTCGCCCCGACCATTCCGGCCGGCCCCGACGGTCGGGACGCACGCATGTACGGCATGCCGGGGACCGTGAGTCCCCGGTTGCGCCGGGAGTCCTCAGGCTCCAACGGAATCGGCGACCGCTGGAGTTCCGCGCCGGCGTTGCGCGGCACGGTCAGCCGGAACTGCGAACCACCGCCCGGCTCGCCCCAGGCGTGCAGCCAGCCACCGTGCAGGGCCGCGTCCTCCAGAGCGATCGACAGCCCCAGCCCGGTACCGCCCGTGGTCCTGGCCCGCGCCGGGTCCGCCCGCCAGAAGCGGTTGAAGACCCGCGACGCCTCGCCCGGCTTCAGGCCGATGCCGTGGTCACGGACCGCCACGGCCACCGCACCGTCGCCGGCCGCCAGCCACACCTCGATGTCACGCCCCTCACCGTGCTCCAGCGCGTTCACCACCAGGTTGCGCAGGATGCGCTCGATCCGACGCGGGTCGACCTCCGCCACCACCGGCTCGCTGGCACCGCGCACGACGACCGTGCTGCCCTTCGTCCTGGCCAGCGGCTCGGCCGCCTCGATGACCCGGCCCACGACGTCACGCATGTCGGCCGGCTCCGCATCGAGGATCGCGGCCCCCGCGTCGAAGCGGCTGATCTCCAGCAGGTCGGCGAGCAGCGACTCGAAGCGGTCCAGCTGGTTCTGCAACAGCTCAGCGGAACGTTCCGCGGCAGGGTCGCCGAAGTCGCCCCTGGACTCGTACAGCAGGTCGGCCGCCATCCGCACCGTGGTGAGCGGCGTCCGCAGCTCGTGCGACACGTCGGAGACAAAGCGGCGCTGCACCCGGGAGAGCTCCTCCAACTGCCGGATCTGCGCCTGCAGGGCCGAGCCCATGCGGTTGAACGACTCACCGAGGCGCGCGATGTCGTCCGTCCCGGAGACCTTCATCCGTTCCTCGAGACGCCCGTCGGCGAGACGCTCGGAGATCTCCGCCGCCATCCGCACCGGCGTGACCACCTGGCGGACCACCAGCCAGGAGATCGCCCCCAGCAGGATCACCACGAAGATCCCAGCGGTCATCAGGGTGTTGGTGACCAGGCTGAGGGTCTGCGTCTCCAGGGCGAAGGGGAACACGTAGTACAGCTGGTACGACTGGGGGTTGGCCCCGGTGGTGGACAGCTGCATGCCGACCACGAGCCCCGACTCGCTCGCCGCCGTGTTGTTGAGGTAGTAGATCGTCGTGTACTCGGACTGCGACGCGGTGGGATGCGCGGCCACCTTCTGCCGGATCTCCGCGCTGATGCTCCGGTCAGGGTCCACGTTGCCGATCACCCTGGGCGCGCGTGACCCCGGATTGTCACTGCCGGTGCTCGCGCTCAGGGCGCTTCCGGGCACCATGCCGACCACCGCGTACTGGCCCGCGCCACTGCTCGCCAGGAACTTGACCTGCTGCGCCAGCAGCGTGCCCATGTCCGGCCCATCGACAGCGGTCGCTCCCGTCTGACCGCTGCCGGTCGCAGCGGCATTGTGCGCCTGGCCGCTGTTCTCCGCGGAGAGGTCCTGGAGCGCCGCGGCCTTGAAGCCGCTGTCCGCCTGCTCCACGGCGGCCTGCTGCTTCGCCGAGAGCATGCCGTTGCGCACCTGGTTCATGACAACGACGCCCAGCAGCAGCACCACGCCGATGGACAGCACCAGTGTCGTGGCGACCACCTGCAACTGGATGGACCGCCGGTAGAGGCCGGTCAGGCGACGGAAGGGACGCAGAAAGCGGCGGCCGAGCAACGTCGCCAGCGATCGCATTCCGCCCATGCCGCCGACAGCGCCGGCACCGTTCATGTCGCTCGTGTCGCTCGGGTGCGCGCCGCTGGAGACCGACCGCCCGCCGTCCGGCTGGGGCGCGGCGGGAGGCTGGCCACTCATCTCAGCTCGGTCCCGCCTTGTAGCCGACACCGCGCACTGTCACCACGATCTCGGGCCGCTCAGGGTCACGTTCGATCTTGGAGCGCAGACGCTGCACGTGGACGTTGACCAGCCGGGTGTCGGCGGCATGGCGATACCCCCACACCTGCTCCAGCAGCACCTCGCGGGTGAAGACCTGCCAGGGCTTCCGCGCCAGCGCGACCAGGAGGTCGAACTCCAGCGGGGTGAGCGGGATGCTTCGGCCGTCGCGCTTCACCGAGTGGCCCGCGACGTCGATCACCAGATCGCCGATCGCCAGCTGCTCCGGACTCGGCTCCTCCGCCCGACGGAGCCGAGCCCGGACCCGGGCCACGAGCTCCTTCGGCTTGAACGGCTTGGTCATGTAGTCGTCGGCACCGGACTCGAGGCCGACCACCACATCCACGGTGTCCGTCTTCGCGGTCAGCATGACAATGGGTACACCCGACTCGGCGCGGATCTGACGACATACGTCGATCCCGTCCCGGCCAGGCAACATCAGGTCGAGCAACACGAGGTCCGGCTTCACCTCGCGGAAAACGGCCAGAGCCTTGTCGCCGTCCGCGACGAAAGAAGGCTCAAAACCCTCCCCCCGCAGCACGATGCCAAGCATCTCAGCCAGAGCAGTGTCGTCATCGACGATCAAGACGCGTCCCTTCATGTCTCCCATGGTCTCATTCCGGAAACGTGAGCTGAGGCACAGTGGACAGAGACATCCGCCACTCGTTCGAGTTTTCTATCCACGAACGCTAACTTTTGTTGGCAAACACGACATAAAGCAGTGTTGTTCTCAGCCACTCGAACCCCCTCCGGAGCGGCTGAACGCGGCTCGGCGCGGTGTGGCACGACTGTGGCACGGCCGCGGCAGGGTGCGGCGGCCTTGCGGCGCGGCCGAACTACCCCCGGGCACCTCCAGTCCCGGCCGTGACACGATGTGCGCGACCGCGGAGGCTGTGCCTCCTGTGGCCCCCACCACATACCGCGCAGTTCGACTAGAGACGGACCCACGCATGACCGACGCTCCGAGCCAGCGCCCGCCGGAGCCCGCTGCTCCCGGATCAGCCGACACGGACGCCCCGAACAAGCACCCCACGATCCCCGGACAAGCCACTACGCCGGTGCCGGGGGCAGCGGAGGCACCGCAGCGGTCGTACGCGCGGGTCGACGTACCCGGCGCGGAGCACCCTCCGACCTGGCACAACCCGGCGCTCGGTTGGAACACGGCGCCGAGGCGGGGGCAGCTGCCACCTGCCCCGGTCCCCGGCTGGGAGTGGTCCGGCAGCTGGGTCCCCCGGCCCGGAGTCATCCCGCTCAGGCCGCTCTCCGTGGGGGAGATCATCAGCGGTGCCTTCGCAGTCCTCCGTCGGTACTGGAGAGCCACCCTGGCCATCTCCGCCTGCGTGGCCTTGGTGTCACAGGCCGGGATCACGGTGGTCAGCTCAGCCCTGAGCCAGCAGATGGACGCGCTCAACAACACCTTCTCCGCCAACGGGGGCTCGCCCGCGGACATGCGGCAGGCTCTCGCCTCGCTGGGTGACGCAGGATATGTGCTGGGACTCAGGTCTCTCATCGGACTGACCGCCGGGACCTGCGCGGCGGCGCTGCTCAGCGTCGTGGTGAGCCGAGCCGTGTTGGGCAAGCCGGCGACGCTGTCCGACGTCTGGACCGAGACGCGCCCGCGCCTGCTTCAGATGCTCGGTACGGCCCTCATGGTCTCGTTCATCGTCGGAGGCGCGGTCGCACTCTCAGCCGCTCCCGCTCTCATCGCCCACGCCGCAGGCAGCTCCGACGTGACGGTGTCCAACCTCACTCTGCTGGTGCTGCCCGGCCTGCTGGCGGCCACCTGGCTCTACATCACGCTGAGCCTGGCCACCCCAGCACTCGTGCTCGAGCGGCAGGGTATTCGCGCGTCACTGAGTCGATCTGCCCGCCTCGTCCGCAGGGCCTGGTGGCGGATCTTCGGGATCACCCTGCTCGTCGGGTTTCTCGTCCTGATCGCCTCCATCCTGGTCGACCTGCCGTTGGCCTTCGCCCAGGTCGTGACCACCGTCGGCAGCTCCGGCTCGGTGACCGCAACGTCATCGTCCACCCTGCTTCCGGACGCGATCGGCGGATTCATCAGCGCTGCACTGACCCTGCCGCTTACCGCGAGCGCCTGCGTCCTGCTCTACATCGACCAGCGCATCCGCCGCGAGGCACTCGACCTCGAACTCGCCACTGCAGCCGGTGTTCCCAACTACGGCGAATCCACGCGGCGTTCCTGACGGTCCCCCTGGGGGGGTGGGGGGTGCGGCTTCTGTTCTGGTGCCAGGCCCCCACCCCGACGCCGGCTGGGCGATCCCGGTGCCGGGAGGTGCCTGGGTGGGGAACGCAGTTAAGCCCCCTGACCGGTGGTCAGGGGGCTTACTGTCAATGGTTGTTCGGCGGCGTCCTACTCTCCCACAGGGTCCCC